>CALMIQ010000302.1 GCA_937863965.1 uncultured Micropruina sp. | reverse complement strand
ACGTCGACGGCGGCCTCCACCGAGTACGGCCATTCCGAGCCCAGCAGGATGCGGAATTGGCTCTTGCGCAGCTCGTCCATCTCCTCGTCGGAGTCGGCCAGCTTGGCGGCGTCGTGGGCGTTGCGGTCGCTGAGCGCGCGGCCGGCGGTGGCCACCATGTCCTCGGCCACCCGGGCCATCAGTTCGAAGTTGGGGATCAGTCCCTCGGGGACGGCGTGGGTCGGGTACCGCAGCCGGGCGATCTTGGCGACGTGGCAGGCCAGGTCGCCCATCCGGGCCAGGTCGGCGACCATTCGCATCGCGGCCACGATGGTGCGCAGCTCACCGGCCACCGGCGCCTGCCGGGCCAGCAGCACGAAGCACCGGGCCTCCAGGTCGTCGTGCTGGGCGTCCAACAGCGCGTCGTCGCTGATCACCTGCTCGGCGGTGGCGAGGTCGGCCTCCAACAGCGCCTTGGTGCTGAGCCGCACGGCCGTCCGGACCCGCTCGGTCATGCCGACCAGGTCTCCGACCAGGCTGTTCAGATCCTCGCGATAGCTCTCTCGCATGTCTCCTCTTTCACGATCCCGGACGGCGTCCGGCCCGTCCACCCTATGCCTGGCCGATGGCGCCGGCCCTACCCCCGGCGACGGGCGGGTGAACAGTCGGTGAACTCTGCCGGGGGCGTTCCACCCCGATTCGATCGGCCCGGTCGCACTGCCCCTATGATCCGAAGGGTGAGTCCGCTCGTCGCCAGCGTCGTGGGGGTCGTCCTGGGCGTCCTCGTGACCCTGCTCGGCTTCACCGTGCGGCGTGCCCGGCGTCCGAGCACGGACTCCGTTCCGCCGCCGGCGCTCTCCCCGGCGCTGCGCACCACCATCGAGCATCTGCGGGGTGCCGCCGCGGTGATCGGCCCGCACGACGAGATCCTCGCCGAGTCGCTCGGCGCCGCCTCGTCCGGGGTGGTCCGGGGCAACCGGCTGACCCAGCCCGACGTCCTGGAACTGGTTCGCGAGACCCGCCGGGTGAGCGAGCCGGGCGTCCTGAACGTGGACGTTCCCACCGGCCTGGGTCTGCCCGACCGGCGGCTGGCAGTCCGGGTGTCGCCGCTCGGCGACGGTCTGGTGCTGCTGGTGGCCGATGACCGCTCGGAGGCGCTGCGGATCGACGAGACCCGGCGGGACTTCGTGGCCAACGTCACCCATGAGTTGAAGACCCCGATCGGAGCCATCTCGCTGCTCGCCGAGGCGATCTCGGACGCCGCCGACGACCCGGACGCCGTCCGGTACTTCGCCGGCCGGATGACCACCGAGACCGCGCGGCTCAACGAGCTGATCTCGCAGATCATCGCGCTGTCGCGGCTGCAGTCCACGGATCCGCTGCTGGCGGCCGTCCCGATCGAGGTCGACGAGGAGGTGGACCTCGTCCTCGACCAGTTCCGGGAGCAGGCCGGCAGCCGCCGGATCATCCTGACCCAGCAGCGCTGCGCGGGCGCGGTCATCCGCGGCGACCGGGAGCACATCGAGGCGGCGCTGCGGAACCTGATCCAGAACGCGATCGCCTATTCCGAGCCGGGGGCCCGGGTCGCGATCACCACCCGGCGGGTCGCCGACGCCGCGGGGGACTGGGTCGAGGTGAGCGTCTCCGACAACGGCATCGGGATCGCCGAGGGTGATCAGCCGCGGGTCTTCGAGCGCTTCTTCCGGGTCGACTACGGCCGCAGCCGGGCCCACGGCGGTACCGGCCTGGGCCTGTCGATCGTGAAACACATCGCCTCCGCGCACGGGGGAACCGTCAGCCTGTGGAGCCGGCTCGGGCAGGGCTCCACCTTCACGCTGCGGCTCCCGGCGCTTCATCCCGACACCGACGCCGAAGGGACGGCCGCATGACCAGGGTGCTGTTGATCGAGGACGAGGACACCTACCGCGAGACCCTCGGATACCTGCTGCGCAAGGAGGGCTTCGACGTCGTCGAGGCCGCGGACGGCACCATCGGGCTGGCCGAGTTCGAACGCGGCGGGGCCGACATCGTGCTCCTCGACCTGATGATGCCCGGCCTGCCCGGCACCGAGGTGTGCCGCCGGCTGCGTGCCCGCAGTTCGGTGCCGGTGATCATGGTGACGGCCCGCGACGACGAGATCGACAAGGTGGTCGGCCTCGAGCTGGGGGCGGACGACTACGTCACCAAGCCGTTCAGCCACCGCGAACTGGTGGCGCGGATCCGCGCCGTGCTGCGCCGCGGCCAGGACGTCGAGCTCGAGCCCGACGTGCTGGAGGTGGCCGGCGTCCGGATGGACGTGGAGCGCCACGAGGTGTGGGTGCGCGGCGAGCCGGTGAAACTGGCGCTGAAGGAGTTCGAGCTGCTGGAGATCCTGCTGCGCAACGCGGGCCGGGTGATGACCCGCGGCCAGTTGATCGACCGCATCTGGGGCGCCGACTACGTGGGCGACACCAAGACCCTGGACGTCCACGTGAAGCGGCTGCGGGCCAAGGTCGAGACCGATCCGGCCGATCCGAGGCTGCTGGTGACGGTGCGGGGGCTGGGCTACAAGTTCGAGGCCTGAGCCTCGAATCCGCTCCCGATAGTTGGTTAGGGGAGTGGTTGGCGGATGCGGCGCGGTCCCCTGTCCTGGTGGCCGGCGGGGACGACGGTTAAAGTCGCGCCATGGCGGCGGAGTGGCCCTTCCTCGGGCGGCAGCGCGAGGTGGACGCCGTCGTCGCAGCGTGCCGGCCCGGTCGTGGCGGCATCGTGATCGCCGGGGCCGCCGGGGTCGGGAAGACGTCCATCGCCGCGGCTGCACGCCGACGGCTCCGGGCCCGCGGTCGTGCCACCTCGATCGTCCTTGCGACGGCCTCCGCGATGCAGGTGCCGTACGGAGCGTTTCCGCCGGTCGCCGACGGCGCCGCGTCGGCGTCCACCGCGGCCGCGACCCTCGGCACGGGAACGGACGCGGTGTGCCTGATCGACGACGCGCACCTGCTCGACCGGCAGTCGGCGGCGCTCGTCCGGCGGCTGGTCGCCGATCGCGCGGTCACGGTCGTGCTGACGATCCGCACCGTGGAGCCGGCACCGGACGACATCACCGCGCTGTGGCGCGACGGGTTACTCGCCCGCCTCGACCTCGAGCCGCTCAGAGGCGCCGACCTGCTGGCGGCCGCCGAGTCCTTCCTGGCCGGTCCTCTCGACGCCTCTGCCGCCGAGCGGCTCACCCGGCTCAGTGCGGGAAACGCGCTGTACTTCCGTCTCCTGGTGGAGGGACAGCGCGACTCTGGGCGACTGGTTCGTGTCGCAAACGTCTGGCGCTGGCAGAATCCGGCGCTGCCGCCGGCACTCATCGAACTGGTGGCGGCACGGCTGGACGACCTGACCGCGATCGTGCGTGGTGTGCTGGACGTGGTCGCGCTCGCCGGGCCGCTCGACGTCGGAACGTTGAGCGGGCTGACTTCGCGCGCCGCCGTCGAGGCCGCGGAACAGGACGGAGTCATCGTCGTGGACGACGGGGCGGGTGGCACGCTGATCGCCCGCGCGGCGCATCCGCTCTTCGTCGAGGTGACGCTGGCGCGGCTGCCTCGCCTGCGCGCCCGGCGCGTGCGCGCGGACATCATCATGCAACTCGCGGGGCATGGCGGAACGAACGCGGCGACGACGCTGCGCCGCGCCACGCTGATGCTGGACGCAGACCTCCGGCCCGATCCGGATCTGCTCGCTCGTGGCGCCGAGCTCGCCGTGTCGGCCGGGGACACGACGCTCGCGGACCGGCTCGCGACGGCGTCCCTGGAGGCCGGGGGAGGTTTCGCGGCACAGAGCATCCGCGCGTTCGTACGGGCCTGGGCCGGCCACGATCCGGCAGTGACGGTGCGCGAGCTGTCGCGGCTCGCGCAACTCGCTCAGACGCCGGCGCAGGCCGTGCATGCCGTCGCGAACCAGGCGCTGAGCCTCGCCTGGGAGGCGGATGACGCGGATGCCGCCCGTGCCGTACTCGATGCCGGCCTGACTCGCTGGCCGGGGTTCGCCCTTCTGCCGGCCTGCGCCGCCGTCATCGACGTCTATCGCGTGGCGGGGGATGGGGCGGCCGCCGCCGAGATCCTGTGCGGCGGTGACTCCGAGGCCGCTGCGGTCGCGGTCTCCGCGGCGGCGGTCGCCGCCCAGGCGGCTGCAGTGGGACGGCACGCAGAGTTCCGCCAGGCCGTCGAGCGGTGCCTCGCGACGGCCGCCGGGTCGACCGATCCGGCCGCCTTCGGCGTATCTGTGACGCCAATGATGGTCCGCGGCTTCTGCCTGGCCGGAGCGATCCCGGAGGCGCACCGGATCGCGGAGGCGCGCCGGGACGCCGCGTTGGGTAGGGAACCATTCGCGCACCTGCTCACCTGCATGATGGCGGACGCCGCCCTCGGCGCCGGCGCGGTACGCACCGCACGTGGGCTGCTCGACCAGGCCTGGTCGGGGTTGCTGCCGTTCGGGGACGCCGGGCCGTGGCGATCCAGCTGCGCTGTCGGGGCCAGTCGTGCGGCGGCCCTGCTCGGCGAGGCACGGGCGGCGCGGGACTGGTACGAGCGGGCGGTCGCTGCGCGTCATCCGTCCTTCGCTCTGCTCGACATCGATCTGATGCTGGCGCACGCCGGGGTGGTCGCGGTCGAGGGTGCGGCCGCCGAGGCGGCCCGAATCGGGATGCTCGCGGCGGACCTCGCGCGAGGGCGGGGACACCACGGGTACGAGGTCGTCGCGCTGCAGCAGGCGCTTCAGCTCGGCATGACCGGACTGGCTGCCCGGGTCGACGACGCGGCCGGTGCGGTCGAGGGTGTCCG
>CALMIQ010000301.1 GCA_937863965.1 uncultured Micropruina sp. | reverse complement strand
GAGATGCGCTCCGGGCCGCCCGCTGCGATGGCCTCCAGCAGCGGATCTCCGGCGAACGACTGCGACGTCAGCATGGATCCTCCCGGGGACGGTGTGGACCCGATCCTGCCAAGGCGTGGCGGCGCGGAACAGGGGTGGCGGGGGAGTAGTTCTGCCACCGGACCCGCTCGCCCGCACTTCCCGGCGCAGCCGGCGCGCGAGCTCACGCTGCGCTGGAGCCGGGCTATCGCCGATGAGTCTGAAATCGACCACACGGTGGGGTCCACGGGTCGGGTCGTTCGCCTTGACCGGCGGTGCCCCGAGCACGACTCCGTGGTCGATTTCAGACTGGGTCGGAGCAGGCCCGTCCCGCGCCGCCGGGCGGACGCGTTTCGACAACCTCCCGTGGCACGCGGGAGGATGGACCACGTGCTCTCCCTGCCCGTGCTGCTGACCGAACGATTCCAGGCCGTCACCGGGGTGGATCCCGAACTCCGTCCGGCGACCAGGCCGCAGTTCGGGCACTTCCAGTCCAATGTCGCCCTGCGGCTGGCCAAGGCCGAGGGACGCCCCCCGCGGGAGATCGCCCAGCGGATCATCGCCGAGGTGGAGGTCGCCGACCTGTGCGAGCCGTTGGAGGTGGCCGGACCGGGCTTCATCAACATCCGGCTGCGTTCCGACGTGCTGGCCGGGGTGGTCACCGGCATCCTGCGCGAACCGGACGCCGTCATCGACCGGGCCGAGCATCCGCAGCGGGTGGTGATCGACTACTCGGCGCCGAACGTCGCCAAGCAGATGCACGTGGGACACCTGCGGACCACGATCATCGGAGACTGCTTCAACCGGGTGCTGACCGCCGTCGGCCATGAGGTGCTGCCGCAGAACCACATCGGCGACTGGGGCACCCAGTTCGGGATGCTGGTCGAGGAGGTGCTGGACGAGGGGATCGACGCCTCGGCACTGAGCCTGCCCGAAGCCGAGGACCTCTACCGCCGGGGCTCGAAGCGGTTCCAGGAGGACCCCGAGTTCGCGGCCCGCGCTCGTCGCCGGGTGGTCGCCCTGCAGGCCGGTGACGAGCTGACTCGCGCGATCTGGCGCGACCTGATCACCATCTCGCTGACCGGCTTCAACGCCACCTACGACCGGCTGAACGTGAAGCTGACCGACGAACACCTGGCCGGGGAATCGATCTACAACGATGACCTCGCGACCGTCGCCGCCGAACTGGAGGCCGGCGGTGTCGCTGTCGTCGATCAGGGCGCCCTGGTGGTGTTCGTCGACGGCTTCAACGCTCCGATGATCGTCCGCAAGTCCGATGGCGGGTACGGCTACTCGATCACGGACCTCGCCGCGGTGCGGCATCGGGTGCGAGATCTGCACGCCGATCGGATCATCTACGTCACCGACGCCCGGCAGAGTGACCACTTCGCGCAGGTGTTCGCGGTCTGCCGGCTCGCCGGGTGGCTGCCGGACGACGTCCTCGCCCAACACGTCGGCTACGGGATGGTGCTCGGCCCGGACGGGAAGCCGTACAAGACCCGGGAGGGCAAGGCCATGCTGCTGGCGGACCTGCTCGACATGGCCGAGGAGCGGGCCGCGCCCGAGATCGCGCTCGCCGCGATCAAGTACGCCGACCTCTCCAACGGGATCCAGAAGGACTACGTGTTCGACGTGGATCGCATGGTCGCCACCACCGGCAACACCGGCCCGTACCTGCAGTACGCGCATGCCCGGGTCAGCGGCATCCTGCGCAAGGCCGAGGCGGAGGGCTGGGCGTCCGACGGCGTCACGGTGCTGGACGAGCCGGCCGAGCAGGCGCTGGCGCTGGCGCTGTCCCGGTTCGGCGAGGTGGTCGCCGAGGTGGCGGTCAGCCTGCAGCCGCACAGGCTGTGCACGTACCTGTTCGACACCGCGACCGCACTGAGCACCTTCTACGAGCAGTGCCCGGTGCTGAAGAGCGAGGGCGAGGTGCGGACGTCCCGGCTGGCGATCTGCGCCGCCACCCGGACGGTGCTCGCCAAGGGCCTCGACCTGCTCGGGATCGTCGCGCCCGAGAGGATGTAGGCCGGGCCCGGATCGCCGCTGCCGCGGCTCGCGCCCACCCGGGAGCCGACGACTTCCGCACGTCGCGGGCGTCCGGACTCCTCGATCGCGGCACGGCGCGGGTCAGGGCAGGCGCGGCACGTAGCTGACCCGCTCACCGGACGCCGACGTGTAGCCGACCGATGTCACCAGCCGGTTCCTGGAGCTGTCGGAGGTGTAGCCGCGCACGGTACGGACGAAGAACCAGGTGGTGCCGTCCGGCATCGACGCCGTCGTCCAGGTGGCCGGCTCGGCGGGGGTGACGGTGACCCGGGAGGCGCCGGCGGGCAGCATGCCGATCGAGCGACGGCCGTCACCAGGCCCCAGGACGCGCACCTCGGCGCCCTCGGGATGGGCGGTCGGCGGAGGCAGCGCCATCCGCGTCGTCGTCTCGTCGGTGAAGTATCCCCAGGCGTCCTGCCCCGCGTCGCGGAAGACCCGGATGGTGGCGTCGTCCAGATCCATCCGGACGCTCGGCACCGGTGCGCCGTCGTCGACGCGCACGCGGTCGTCGGAACCGAGCCAGATCAGGTCCGGCTCCGGGCTGCCCGTGTCGTGACGCCACGCGACGGCCAGCGACAGGCCGGCGTCCTTGATCACCCGGTACTGCAGCTCCCATCCCCACCCCCGCCCGAACTGGACGCCGCGGACGGTGTCGGGGACGATCACGATCGCCAGCCGGCCGCCCACGGCCGCGGCGAAGTAGTCGCCGATCGGGGCCTCCAGGTCGTGTGCAGAACCCGCCTGCCGGGCCTGGGGTGTGTCGGTGACCCGGATCGACCAGTGCGGCCCCCGGCGGGTCATCGCCACGCCGACCGTGTGCCGGACCAGCGGATCGCCGGCGTCGAAGCCGAAGTACTGCATCACCGAGTCGACGGCGACCGTCGGTGTGGCCAGGGGCGCCGGCTGCACCGTGACCGGACGCGGCGCCACGGCGAACCAGGCGACCATCGCGGCCAGCACGGTCGCGGCCGTGCCGGCGATCGCGTGCCGCAGCCGCTTCTGCCGCCGCTGCCGCCGGACGATGTCGATCACGGCTGGGGCGGCGCCGGTACGGACGCCCGCCGCCAGCTCCCGCAGGCCGCTGCGCAGCCGTTCCTCGGTCGCGTTCATGTCGGATCCCCTTCCCTGAGCGGCTCGCGCAGACGGCGGAGTCGGGCGAGGGCGCGCGAGCAGGTCGCCTTGACCGTGCCGACGCTGATGCCCAGGCAGTCGGCCGTCTGCGCCTCGGTGTAGTCGTCGAAGTAGCGCAGCACCACGATCCGCCGCTGCTGGGGCGTCAACCGGGCCAGCAGTCTCGCCACCTCGTCCCGGTCGTCCGCCGCCGCTTCACCATCGGCCGGGTCGGGCAGGTCGACCCACTCGGCGAGGACGGCGCGCCTGCGGCGGTGCCCGTCGATGGTCAGGTTCACCAGCACCCGCCGGGCATAGCCGGTGGCGTCGTGTCCGCGCACCCGCGGCCAGGCCGCGTAGGTCCTGGTCAGCGTCTCCTGCACCAGGTCGTCGGCGAGGTCCTGGCGTCCGGTGAGCAGGTAGGCGGTGCGGGCCAGATAGGGAGAGGACGCCGTCACGAACGCGGTGAACTCGGCCAGCTGGCGTGATTCCTGCCCGAACATGCACCCTCATTCCTTGCTCGCGTCCCCTTCACTCTCTCCCTACGCAGGACGGCTCGGAATGGTTGCGTGCGGCCGCGAGTCGATCGGTGGCGGTCCAAGCGCCCGGGCAACGGTTAGACTGATGGTCTAACCACTGGTCTAGCCCGAGGGGGTGGAGGGCATGGACGTGCTGATCGTGGGGGCCGGGATCGCCGGCTCCGCGGCGGCGTACTGGCTGCGGCGGGCGGGTCATCGCACGACGCTGGTCGAGCACGCGCCGGAGTTGCGCCGGGGTGGCTACCTGATCGACTTCTGGGGAGCCGGGTTCGAGGTCGCCGAACGGATGGGCATCGTGCCGGAGCTGATCCGCCGCGGCGTCTCGATCCAGCGCGCCGACCAGGTGGACGCCCGCGGGAGGCGGTTCGCCAGCATCGACCCGAAGGGGTTCGTGCGCGGCTCCGAGGACCGCTACGTCAGCATCGCCCGGGGTGACCTGGCCGCGACGCTCTTCGGGGCGCTGGCCCAGGAGCTGCCGGGCGAACCGACCGAGCTGCTGCTCGGCGAGACGGTCCGCGCGATCACCGAGGACGGCGACCGCGTCCGGGTCGAGCTGACCGGCGGCCTGCACCGCGACGTCGACCTGGTGGTCGGGGCCGACGGCGTGCACTCCCGGGTGCGGGAGCTGGTCTTCGGTCCCGAGGAGGACTTCGCCACCGCGTTGGGGATCGCCGTGGCCGCCTACGAGCTCGCCGAGGACGCGGCCGGCGCCGTTGCGGCCTCCGTACCGGTCGCCACCATGTACGCCGAGGCCGGCCTGCAGGCGTCCCGGGTGACGCGTCCCGGCGGGCCGACCATGGTGCTGCTGACCTTCCGGCACCAGGGTCCGCTGCCGACGGCCCGGGACGAGCAGGAAGCCTTCCTGGCTCAGCGGCTCGCCGGCGCGGGCTGGGAGGTGCCGGCGCTGCTGGAGGCGCTGCCGTCGGCGCCGGCGCTCTACCTCGACGCGGCCAGCCAGATCCGGATGCCGTCCTGGTCGCGGGGCCGGGTCGCGCTGGTCGGGGACGCCGCCGCCTGCGTCTCGCTGCTCGCGGGCCAGGGGTCGGCGCTGGCGTTGGTCGAGGCCTACGTGCTGGCCGCGGAACTGGACCGCTGCGGCGACCACCGGGACGCCTTCGCCGCCTATCGGCAGCGACTCGACCGGCTGCTGCGCGGCAAGCAGGCGGCCGCGACGGGACTGGGCCTGGTGTTCGCGCCGCGCGATCGGTGGCAGGTCGTGCTGCGCGCCGCGCTGCTGTGGGCGGTCGGGCTACCGTTTGTGGACCGGTTCGCGTACCGCAGCCTGCGGGACGCCGTCGAGCTGCCCGCACCCGCGGGCGGGTGAGGGAGGTCTCGTGGTCCGTCCGCGCTTCCAGAGGCTGCCCGCTGAGCAGCGGGACGGGCTCCTGCGGGCCGCGGCGTCCGAGTTCGCCGCCCACGGCTTCGCCGAGGCCTCGCTGAACCGGGTGATCGAGGCCGCCGGCATCTCGAAGGGGTCGTTCTACTACTACTTCGACGACAAGGCCGATCTGTACGCCCACGTGGTGCGCGAGGAACTGCTCGGACTGCTGGAGCGCGCCGGACCGTTCGGTCTCCCGGACGCCGTCGACGCGGACGGCTTCTGGGCGGAACTGGCCGGTCACTACCTGCGCACGATGGCGGCGCTGCAATCGTCGCCCGAGCTGGCCGCGCTGATCCGCGGCTGGGTCTCGGCCGCCGGCGTCCCGGGCCTGCAGCGGGCGCAACGGGAGTTGGAGGAGGCGGCGATGCCGTGGTTCCTGCGGCTGCTGCGGACGGGACAGGAGCTCGGCGCCGTCCGCACCGATCTGCCCGACGAGCTGTTGCTCGGGGTGGCGTTCGGGATGGGTCAGGCGATGGACCTGTGGCTGATCGGGGCCGGCGTCGGCGACCCGGAGCGCACCGGGACGCCGACGGTGCGGGACGTCGCCCCGCTCCTGATCGGGATGATCAGGCGCGCGCTCCAACCGTGAGCCGGACGATCGGGATCCGCGACCCCGACCTTCCGGTGGGCACCACGCCGGCGGGGCTCGCCCGGGACGACGGGCCGGGCTCCCCGGCAGGACCGAGGGCGAGCTGGCCGGGACGTGCCCGGGCGAGCCTCGATGGCGACGACCGGCGTGACGCTCAGATGCCCATCGGGTGCCAGACGGTCTTGATCTCCAGGAACCGGGTCATCCGATCGAGGGCCGGGGACGCCGTGAGGTCCTCCACGCCCGCCCGCCGGACGCGCTTGAGGTTGTCGGCGGCCGCCACCTCGAGGTCGCGGGCCAGGTCGGCCTTTGTCACCCCGGTCAGGTCGAGACCGTTGACGTCCATGTGGGACGCCAGCCAGGGCGCGATCTCCGCGGCATCCCCGGTCAGGACGTTCACCACCCCGCCGGGCACGTCGGAGGTGGCCAGCACCTCGGCCAGGGTGATCGCCACCAGCGGCGCGGCCTGCGAGGCCACCACCACGCAGGTGTTGCCGACCGCGATCAGCGGCGCCACCACCGACACCAGGCCGAGCAGCGGCGAATCCGGCGCGATCACCGCGACCACCCCGGTCGGCTCCGGTGAGGACAGGTTGAAGTAGGGCCCGGCAACGGGGTTTGCGGCGCCGTCCACCTGGGCGATCTTGTCCGTCCAGCCGGCGTACCAGACCAGCCGGTCGATCGCGGCGTCCACCTCGGCCCGGGCCTCGGCCGGTTTGGCGCCGACCGCGGCGACGATCTCCGCCTCGAACTGGGTCCGCCGCGACTCCAGCACCTCGGCGATCCGGTAGACCACCTGGCCGCGGTTGTAGGCCGTCCGGCCCGACCAGCCGGCGAACGCCGACCGGGCGGCCTTGACGGCGTCCCGGGCGTCCTTGCGGGACGCCTTGGCGGCGTTGGCGAGCAGGCGTCCGGCGTGGTCGTTGACCAGGTAGGTGCGGCCCGACTCCGAGCGCGGGAAGGCGCCGCCGATGTACAGCTTGTAGGTCTTGCGGACGTCGGTGCGGCTCACTGCAGGTACCCTTCCAGCCCGTGCCGGCCGCCCTCGCGGCCGTACCCCGACTCCTTGTAGCCGCCGAACGGGCTGGCCGGGTCGAAGCGGTTGAACGTGTTGCTCCACACCACGCCGGCGCGAAGCTGCGACGCCATCCAGAGGATGCGGGAGCCCTTCTCGGTCCAGATGCCGGCCGACAGCCCGAACGGGGTGTTGTTGGCCTTCTCGACCGCCTCCTTCGGCGTCCGGAAGGTGATCACCGACAGCACCGGCCCGAAGATCTCCTCGCGGGCGATCCGGTGCGCCTGGGAGACGCCGGTGAAGATCGTCGGCGCGAACCAGAACCCCCGCTCGGGCAGGTCGCAGGCCGGCGACCAGCGTCCGGCCCCCTCGGCCTCGCCAACCTCGGACAGCGCGCGGATCTTCGCCAGCTGTTCAGCGGAGTTGATCGCCCCGATGTCGGTGTTCTTGTCCAGCGGATCGCCCACCCGCAGGGTGCTCATCCGGCGCTTGAGTTTGGCCAGCACCTCGTCGGCGACCGACTCCTGCACCAGCAGCCGCGACCCGGCGCAGCAGACGTGGCCCTGGTTGAAGAAGATGCCGTTGACGATGCCCTCGACGGCCTGGTCGATCGGGGCGTCGTCGAAGACGATGTTGGC
>CALMIQ010000300.1 GCA_937863965.1 uncultured Micropruina sp. | reverse complement strand
CCTGGGCGTCCATCACGTTGGTGGCGTCGGTGATGCCGCCGAGGCCGACCTCGACGACGGCCACGTCGACCGGCGCCTCGGCGAACGCCTCGTAGGCCAGTGCGGTGATGACCTCGAAGAAGGTCATCCTGACGCCGTCGATGGCCTGGGCGTCGACCAGGTCGATCAGCGGCTGCGTCTGGGCGACCAACTCGTCGAACTCGTCGGCGTCCATCGGCTCGCCGTCGATGCTGATCCGTTCGGTGATATCGATCAGGTGCGGGCTGGTGAAGCGTCCGGTGCGCAGCCCGAGCGCACGCAGCAGCGCGTCGATCATGATGGCGGTGCTGCCCTTGCCGTTGGTGCCGGCCACCTGGATCACCGGGTAGGCACGCTGCGGCGAGCCGAGCAGTTCGCACAGCGCCTCGACCCGCGCGGTTCCCGGGGCGATCCGGTGTTCGGGCCAGCGCGAGATCAGGCGCTGGACGATCTCGTGATGTGTCTCGGGCATGGTGGGCCAAGCCTAGTGGTCCCATCCCCTCCCCTGGCCCAGCCCCCGCCGCCCAACCCGCTCCCCGCCGGGGCGGCGACGGGCGGTGGGCGGGCCGCGGCGAGCGGAATAGTTGACCGTTTGACCGCAGCTATACTTCCGGCATGCCGCAGACGCTCGCCGGACGCCCCTGGGTGCGCTGGGCGACCTTCGGCGCGCGGCAGATCCTGGGCATCACCCTCATCGTCGCCGGAGCCATCAAGCTGCCCTGGCCGGAGGCGTCGGTGCAGGCCGTCCGGGCCTACCAGCTGCTGCCCTTCGAGATCACCCGGCCGGTCGGCTACGTGCTGCCGGTGCTCGAGGTCGTCATCGGCCTGTTGTTGGTGATCGGACTGTTCACCCGGCTGGCCGGCTGGATCGGCGCGGCCGTGATGGCGGCCTTCATCGTCGGCATCGCGTGGGTGTGGGCCAACGGCATCTCCATCGACTGCGGCTGTTTCGGCGGCGGCGGCGAGGTGGAGGACGGCTTCGCCGCCTACCCGTGGGAGATCGCCCGCGACGTCGGCCTGCTGGCCTGCGGCGTGTGGGCGGCGATCTTCCCCCGCTCCCCGCTCTCGGTCGACACCTGGCTGTTCCGCGGCCATGACGACACCACTGACATCACCAACGAAGAACTCGAGGAGTCCACAGCATGAGCCAGAGTCGTCGCGAAGCCCTTCGCCGCCAGCAGCAGGCCCAGGCGAGAGCCAAGCGGACGCAGCGGATCGTCATCGTCGGGGCGATCGTGCTGGCCGTGGTGGTCCTGGGCGTCTTCGGCACCATCTTCTTCAGCCAGCTCAACCAGGGCGGCAGCGCAAGCAACGGCTCGGCGTCCGTCCCGGCCAACGCCACCGCCGACCGCAGCGGCATCGTCGTCAACCCGGGCAAGGCCGCCGAGGGTGCCCCGAAGGTGGAGGTCTTCGTCGACTACCAGTGCCCCGTCTGCAAGCAGTTCGAGGACGCCTTCGGCAGCACCCTGGACGACATGGCGGCCAAGGGCGAGATCCAGCTGATCTACCGGACGATGACCTTCCTGGACAACAACCTGCGCAACGACTCGTCGCTGCGGGCCGGCGTCGCGGCCGCCTGCGCCGACAACGCGGGCAAGTACTCCGCCTACCACAACACGATCTTCGCCGGTCAGCCCGAGAATGAGGGCACCGGCTACACCACCCAGCAACTGCGGGTCGACTTCGCCTCGACCGCCGGGATCACCGGGGACGCGCTGGCCGGCTTCCAGTCCTGCTACGACGGCCGAGCCACCTCGTCCTTCGTCCAGGGCACCAACGAGTCGGCGGTCAAGGCCGGTGTGAACGCCACCCCGACGATCATGATCAACGGCGCGAAGCAGGACAACACCAAGCTCTTCCAGTCCACCCCGGACGCCTTCCGGCAGCTGATCCTGAGCGCCAAGACCAATGGCTAACGCCTCGCGCCGGGAACGGCTGCGGGCGGCCCAGGAGGCCCAGCGGCGCAGCCGCCGGGCACGGATGATCGCCGCGATCGGGGTCGCCGTCGGCGCGGTGGCCGCCATCGCGGTGATGATCTGGCTGTCCGTCGGCAACGCACCGAGTCAGCCGACGGCGAACCGGCCGCCCAATGCGACGGCGAACGGCGACGGCATCGCGGTCAACCCGGGCAAGGCCAAGCCGGGCGCCCCCGTCGTCGGCCTGTACCTCGACTACCTGTGCAGCCACTGCGTCCAGTTCGAGGAGAAGTACGGCTTCACCCTCAACCAGCTGGCCAACGACGGCGACATCGAGCTGATCAACCACACCAAGGTGTTCCTGGACCGGGGCGACGCCGCCGGGCTCTCACATCGGGCCGCCGTCGCCGCCGCCTGCTCGGACGTCGCCGGTGTCTACAAGGCCTACCACCAGAACATCTTCGCCGCCGCCTTCAACGGCCAGTACACCGATCAGCTGCTCCGCGTCACCCTGCCGCAGCAGACCGGGATCACCGGCGCGGCACTGACCGAGTTCCAGTCCTGCTACGACAACCGGTCGATGCTGGGCTTCGTCCAGGGTGTCGAAGAGGCGTCGGCCAAGGCCGGGGTGACCGCGACCCCGACGATGAAGGTCAACGGCAAGACCATCGACCTCGCCACGCTGCCGGACGACGTGAACCAGCTGAGGCAGTTCATCGCCGACGCGGCGAAGGCTCAGTGATCACACCGGAAGCCCGTCGCACTTCCTGTGACAACCACTGATGATCACCATCGGACGCTCGTCGATGGTCCCGTGACAACCCCCTAGGGCCTGTTACGGAACAGGCCCTAGTCGCGCCCAGCGACAGCCACCTGGGCGGTCAGGGCGTCCAGCACGAACGTCCAGCCCTGCCTGTAGTCGTCGGCCGCCTCGGGACCGGTCCACGGGCCGGTGTGCCGCAGCAGCACCCGCGTGCGGTCGTCCTCGGCCACGAAGCGGACCTCGACCTCGTCGGCCGGTTGTTCGACCGGGCGCCCGTCGACCAGGTCGTACCAGATCCAGCTGAACACCAGCCGGTGCGGCGGCTCCACCACCCGGAACGTGCCCCGCACCCCGATGCCCTGCTCGGCGGCCTCGATGCAGTACTCGCCGCCGGGCCGGGCGTCGACGTCGTAGCCGACCCCGCGCCAGGTGTGCCACCACCAGCGAGCCAGCCCGGCGGGGGTCGTCCAGGCGCTCCACACCTGCTGCACCGGCGCCGGGACGAGCCGGCTCAGTTCGAGCGCGTTCATGCTCTTCCTCTCATTCCAACACGCCGGCCTTCTCGGGGTCGTCCCCGACACCCTTCCGGTCGCCGGCGAAGGCGCCGGCCAGTGCGTCCAGTTGGGCGTTCCAGAAGGCGCTCCGTTCGGCCAGCCAGCTGCCGTAGCGCCGCAATGGTTCGGGCCGCAGCCGATGGGTGACCACGCGGCCCACCTTCGTCGACTCGATCAGGCCTGCCCCCGTGAGCAGGCCGAGGTGCTTGTGCATGGCGGGCAGTCCGATGCCAAGGGCACGGGCCAGGTGGCTGCTGCTGGCCGGGCCGGCGCCGAGCAGGCCGATCGCCTGGCGCCGGCCCGGATGCGCCAGGGCTGCGGCGACCGCGTCCAGCCCGTCGAAATACTTCACCATTTGGCGAAGTGTAGCCCACGAGCGATGCGGGACCAGTGGTGCGCCGGATTCGTGGCCGCGGCCACCGGTTTCATAAGATGCATCCCATGACCGCGACAACCCGCTCGACCGTGCCCACCACGACGCCACAGTCGGGTGCGGTAGTAGCGGTGCCCGAGCGCCCCGCGCTCGAGGGCCTGGAGGCGAAGTGGTCACGGCGCTGGGCCGAGGACGGCACCTACGCCTTCGTCCGGCCGGAGACCCGCGAGCAGGTGTTCAGCATCGACACGCCCCCGCCGACGGTGTCCGGGTCGCTGCACGTCGGCCACGTGTTCAGCTACACCCACACCGACCTGGTCGCCCGCTACCAGCGGATGCAGGGCAAGCACGTCTTCTACCCGATGGGCTGGGACGACAACGGCCTGCCCACCGAGCGCCGGGTGCAGAACTACTACGGCGTCCGGTGCGACCCGGCGATCCCGTACGACCCCGATTTCACGCCGCCGGCCAAGCCGGACCCGAAGCGGCAGGTGCCGATCAGCCGGATGAACTTCATCGAGCTGTGCCACGAACTGACCGCCGTCGACGAGCGCGCCTTCGAGAACCTGTGGCGCACCCTGGGGCTGAGCGTCGACTGGGACGACCATCTCTACGCGACGATCTCGAAGGAGTCGATCCGGGTCTCGCAGCGCGCCTTCCTGCGCAACTGCGCCCGCGACGAGGCCTACCTCGCCGAGGCCCCGACCGTCTGGGACGTCACCTTCCAGACCGCGGTCGCACAGGCCGAGCAGGAGGCCCGCGACTACCCGGGCCACTACCACCGGGTCGCGTTCCACCGCCCGGACGGCGAGAAGGTGTACATCGAAACGACCCGACCCGAGCTGATCCCGTCGGTGTGCGCACTGATCGCGCACCCCGACGACGAGCGCTACCAGCACCTGTTCGGCAGCACGGTCACCTCGCCGGTGTTCGGCGTCGAGATCCCGGTGTTGGCCCATCACGCCGCCGAGCCCGACAAGGGCGCCGGCATCGCGATGTGCTGCACCTTCGGCGACGCCACCGACGTGCAGTGGTGGCGCGAACTGCAGCTGCCGACCCGCACCGTGATCCAACGCGACGGACGCCTCAGCCACGACACTCCCGACTGGCTGGTCGACCCCGAGCCGTACGCGGCCCTGGCCGGCAAGACGCCGTTCTCGGCGCGCGCGGCGATGGTCGATCTGTTGCGGGCTTCCGGCGACCTGGACGGCGAACCGGCTCCGACCACCCGGAAGGCGAACTTCTACGAGAAGGGCGACAAGCCGCTCGAGATCGTCTCCACCCGGCAGTGGTACATCCGCAACGGCGGCCGCGACGACGAGCTCAAGCAGCAACTGCTGGCCCGCGGCGAAGAACTCCGATGGGTGCCCGACCACATGCGGCACCGCTATGCGAACTGGGTGAACGGCCTGAACGGCGACTGGCTGATCAGCCGGCAGCGCTTCTTCGGCGTCCCGTTCCCGGTCTGGTACCCGACCGACGCCGAGGGCCAGCCCGACCACGCGCGTCCGATCTTCGCCGCCGAGGACACCCTGCCGGTCGATCCGTCCTCGGACGTCCCACCCGGCTACGCCGCCGAGCAGCGCGGCGTCCCCGGCGGGTTCGTGGGCGACCCGGACATCATGGACACCTGGGCGACCTCGTCGCTGACCCCGCAGATCGCCTGCCGCTGGGATTCCGACCCCGAGCTGTGGAACCTGACCTTCCCGATGGACTTCGCCCCCGAGGCGCACGACATCATTCGCACCTGGGTGTTCAGCCGGGTGGTGCGCGCCCACTTCGAGGAGCATCGGGCGCCGTGGCGGACGGTCGCCATCTCGGGTTTCGTGGTCGATCCGGATCGCAAGAAGATGAGCAAGTCGGTGGGCAACACGATCGTGCCGACCGACATCCTCGACCGGTTCGGGGCGGACGCCGTCCGCTGGCGCGCGGCGATGGCGCGTCCGGGCATGGACTCGCCGTTCGACGAGACCGGCATGAAGGTCGGACGCCGGCTGGCGATGAAGGTGCTCAACGCGTCCAAATTCGTGCTCGGCATGCCGGGCGGCCTGGTCGGCCCGGGGGCGATCACCGAGCCGGTTGACCTGTCCATGCTCGCCGGCCTGCGCGAGGTCGTGGTGCGCGCCACCGACGCCTTCGAGGCGTTCGACTACAGCACCGCGCTCGAGGTGGCCGAACGGTTCTTCTGGTCGTTCTGCGACGACTACCTGGAACTGGTCAAGGAGCGCGCCTACGGCGCCCAGGGTCCGGACGCCGCCGCCTCGGCCCGCGCCGCGCTGCAGCTCGCGCTCGACATCCAGCTGCGGTCGTTCGCGCCCTTCATGCCGTACGTGACCGAGGAGGTCTGGTCGTGGTGGCAGTCGGGCTCGGTGCATCTCAGCCGCTGGCCGGTGCCCGAGGAGATCCCGGCCGGTGGCGACCCGGTGGTGCTCGCCGACGTGTCCGAGGTGTTGATGGGCATCCGCGGCGCCAAGTCGACGGCGAAGGTGTCGATGAAGACGGAGGCGTCCGCGGTCGTCGTGGCCGGGCCCCAGGAGACGCTGAGCCGGCTGGCCCCCGTGCTCGGTGACCTGCGGGCGGTCGGGCGCGTGGTCGGCGACATCGATCTCGTCGACGGCGAGGCCCCGGTGCGGGTCGACGTGACGCTGGTGGGCGCGTAGATGCGGACGATCGGCGTCATCGCCACGCTGGCGGCCGGCCTGATGATGGCCGGCTGCGCCGCCGGCGTACCGCGCAACACCGCCGGTCAGGTGACCGCGCCGGCCTCCATCGACCCGTTCCAGATCACCGTCGGCGACTGCA
>CALMIQ010000299.1 GCA_937863965.1 uncultured Micropruina sp. | reverse complement strand
CTGATGTACACCCCGCGCCACTTCGCGATGCCGCCGGAGTTGCAGGCGCGGATCCTGGCGGCCCCGGGGGTGGGGGATCTGATCACCCACGGGCCGACGGGACTGGTGGCCACCCACCTGCCCTACGTCTTCGACCCCGAGCTGGGTGAGCACGGCAGCCTGGTGCTGCACGTGGCGCGTCCGAACGCGCAGTGGCGCGAGGCGGCGACGGGGGAGTCGCTGTTCATCGTCACCCCGGCCACCGACTACGTCTCGTCGCTGTGGTACCCGAGCGCCGCCGAGTCGGGCAAGTACGTCCCCACCTGGGACTACGTCACCCTGCATCTCTACGGCGAGCTGATCGTCCACGACGATCTGGAGTGGACGACGATGGCCGTCGAAACCCTGATGGGCGCCCACGAGGACCGGATCGGGATGGCCGACATGCCCGCCGACTACCTGGCCGGCCAGTTGCGCGCGATCGTCGGCCTGCAGCTGGAGATCACCCGGATCGAGGCGAAGGCGAAGCTGAGCCAGAACCGGACGCCCGACGACGTCCGCGGCGTGATCGACGGCCTGCGCGAGGTCGGCGCCGGCGACAGCGCGGAGTTGGTCGAGGAGTTCGGCCTGCCGCCCGCCGAGCGCCGCGCCGCCCTGATCGCGGACGTCGCCGCCCGCCACCGCCCCGGCCCGAACAGCCTCGGCGCCGGCAGGATCATCGACACCCCGACCCCCCGCTGACCCGGGGACGGTTCCTTTCCGGTTCAGGGGACGGTTCCTTTCCGGTTCAGGGGACGGTTCCTTTCCGGTTCAGGAGACGGTTCCTGTCCGGTTCAAGGGACGGCTCGTGCTCCGTTCACCTGCCGACGTCGGTCGAGGTCGTTCGAGACCACCGACGGGCACGGCCCGCGTTCGACGAGCTCAGCCGGCCCCTCCTCGTCCGGTTTGGTGGACGTCGGGCGCCGGGCGGTAGACTGTGCGGTCGGCTCGCAATCGGTGAACGAAGGGTTTTCGCGTGGCTTCCACCAATGATCTGAAGAACGGCATGGTGCTCGACCTCGACGGTCAGCTGTGGCAGGTGCTGTGGTTCCAGCACCACAAGCCGGGCAAGGGCAACACCGTCGTCCGGACGAAGCTCAAGCACGTGCTCAGCGGCAAGGTGGTCGACCGCACCTTCAACTCCGACACCAAGGTCGACACCGCCAACGTCGACCGTCGCGAGATGCAGTACCTGTACCACGACGGCGACGGCTACGTGTTCATGGACACCTCCACCTACGACCAGCTGACGATCGCCGACGAGACCGTCGGGGACGCCCGCAACTACCTGCTGGAGAACCAGACGGCGACCGTTGCGCTGCATGCCGAGAACCCGCTGTACATCGACCTGCCCGCCTCGGTGGAGCTCGAGGTGACCTACACCGAGCCCGGCCTGCAGGGCGACCGCTCCACCGGCGGCACCAAGCCCGCCACCGTCGAGACCGGTCTGCAGATCCAGGTGCCGCTGTTCATCACCACCGGCGAGCGGGTCAAGGTCGACACCCGCGACGGCAGCTACCTGGGCCGGGTCTGACCGCCCGATGGCTGCCGATCCTGCGGTGACCACTCCGCGCACGCGGATCACGAGGCCCGACGGCACCGTCGCCGAGCTGATCGAGACCCGTCCGGCGGCGTCGGCGTCCCGCGGCTCGTCGCGCACCAAGGCACGTAAGCGCGCCCTCGACATCCTGTTCGAGGCCGACCTGCGCGCGGTGGACGCCGCCGGCCCGCTCGCGCTGCACATCGCCGAGGCCGACCCGCCCGTCCGTCCGTTCACGGTGACTCTGGTCGAGGGGGTCGCGGCCCGGCAGGTGGAGATCGATCGGCTGCTCGCCGACTCCCTGGTGTCGGACTGGACGCTGGACCGCATGCCCCGCGTTGATCGCTGCCTCGCCCGGATCGCCCTGTGGGAGATGCTGGACGGCGCGACCTCGGCCGAGGTGGCCCTGGAACAGGCGGTGAGCCTTGCCCAGGAGTTCTCCACCGACGGCTCCGCCACCTTCCTCAACGGGGTGCTGGCCCGCGCCCGGGAACGGATCGCTCCCGGCACGGTCTGACGACCGCGTTCCACCCGACGGCTGCCCGGCCTCCTCGGCGGGCCGCGCCCGGAACGGATCGGCCCGCGGGGCTCCGAAAGGTGCGGTCCAGTGACGTTCGGACCGCCCGACACGCCGGTGTCTGCTTCATCGGACCGCAATTTTCGACTCGCACTCACAAAACGCCCCTCGAAAAGTGCTTTCTAGGTGTGGAACGTATTCAAGAACTGCTCCAGAGCGAGGACGGCGTGCTCGCTCGCCGCGACCATCGTACGATCGCCAACCAGCTCGACTACTGCCGCAGGCGGGGTCTCCTGCACACGGTGCTTCCGGGGATCTACACCGCACCCGAACCGGACTGGCCCGCGCGCATTCGGGCTGCCAGCATCTTCCGGCCCGGGTGTGTGATCGGCGGGGCGGCCGCGGCGCGGTCGTTGTGGTGGCCCGAATGCCCGATCACGACGGTGAAGGTGGCGGTCCAGCATCAAGTGAAGGGCAGCTATCCCGGCTTCACGTTCGAGGAGCGCCGAGTTCCGCTCGACCTGGTGGTGGACCGCGCGGGCGTGCGGTTCGCCGGCGCGGCGCTATCGATCCTCGACCTGATCCCGGCACTGGGCGGCGCGGTGATCGATGAGGGCCTTCGGCGCAGGGCGGTCACGTTGTCGCAGCTCTGGCAGGCGCTTCGCCTCACCCCCGAACGAGCGGGCAACCGCACGCGGCGGGACCTGCTGCGCGACTCGCGCGATGAGCCGTGGTCGGAAGCGGAGCGAGCCGCGCACCGACTGCTGCGGTCGGCCGGCCTGACCGGCTGGCGCACCAACGTCCCGATCACCATCAACGGGGTCACGTTCGTCGTCGACATCGCCTTTCCCGGGCAGCGGGTGGTGGTCGAGATCGACAGCTGGCAATACCACAGCTCTCGAACGGCCTTCCACAAGGACCGCTGGCGCTACGCGCGCCTGAGTGCCGCCGGCTGGGCCGTCCTGCCGATCCCGGCCGGTGACGTCACCGCCGACCCGGCCGGCGTCGTAGAGGTCGTCCGAGCGGCGTTGGCGCGACACCGCTGAACGGCGAGGACGACATCCGCGGGCCAGTGAGCGACGGGCAGCGTGTCGCGACCCTGAGGATCGACTGGCCCGCGGGTTTCAGACTCGGGTGGTGTCGACCCACTTGTGGAAGTCGAACCCGACCAGCCGCCGGTACATGCCGACCGACTCGTACAGGTGGGTGGCGCCGGTGGGGCTCTCGGCGTCCACGTGCAGTTTGACGGCCGCCCGGCCGTCGGCGGCGTAGCGGGCGAAGCTGGTGTGCAGCAGCGCCTTCGCGACCCCGCGTCCGCGCCCCTCGCGCAGCACGCCGAGGCTGGCGATGTAACCGGCGTCGTCGACCTCGAGGTAGGAGTCGTCCCCCTTCAGGGCGCCGACCGCCGCGCCGTCGAGCTCGGCCAGGTACCAGTGACTCGGGTCGGCCAGGGCGTCGGCCTCCTTGGCCTCCAGCCAGTCCTCGAAGCTGCGCAGCTGGAAGTCGTAGTGGTCGCGGAACGACTCGGTGAGCACGTGGTACATGGTGGCCAGATCGGGGCTGCCGGCGTCCGCCACCGCGGCGCGGCGCACCAGCACCGCCGGATCGGGGTCGGGGGCGGTATAGGCGTCGAGGTCGATCTGCATCTCGATGAAGGCCCGCATCTGCCGGAATCCGGACGCCTCGGCATGCCGGCGGGTGAGCGCGTCGTCCTCGTACACCCACAGGTCGAGCCGCGGGTTGGTCACGCCGAAGCCGTCGGCCAGGGCGACGGTGGTGCGTTCGGCCCAGTCCAGACCGGCCACCCACAGCTCGTCGACGAGTGCGCCCGGCAGCCCGCGATCGACGGCGACCTGCGCCCAGTACTTGTCCTCGAAGTTGCGGAACACCCGCCACACGCCGATCAGGACGCCGGCCCGCTCCAGCACCCGGACGACGTTGCGCTCCCGGGCGCGGGGCGTGTCGAACCACTCGCCGACCTCGGTCTCGCTGAGCGAGGTCTCCCCGGTGCCGGCGATCTCCTCGGCGCGCAGCAGTTCCGTGATGGCGGGCACGTCGCCATCGGTGGCCGGCCGCGAGGCGGCGCCGGAAGGCACTGCGGGGTCGGGCACGGACGCCTGGATCGGGTCGGCCGCCGAAGGTGGGTTCACATCGTCGCTCACCTCTGTGACCCTACCGATGAGTGTGCCCGGCTCCCAGGGGTTGATCCCGGGAGAGCCGTCTCCGGGACCGGAAGGGAACTGGTCCCCGAACCTCACCGGGCACCCGCGCGAACCGCGTCCATGCCGGGGTGGGCGGTCGGGGGGACTGCCCGGCTTTGCTAGTCTTTCGTGAGTTTGAGCCCGCCCCGGCGGGGAAAGGACTTCCATGCCTTCAGGCTTCTTCGATCGCGAACAGACCCCGGCCTTGTTGGTTCTCGAAGATGGACGATCCTTCCGCGGCGTGTCCTTCGGCGCCACCGGCGAAGCGTTCGGCGAGGCGGTGTTCTCCACCGGCATGTCGGGCTACCAGGAGACGCTCACCGACCCGAGCTACCACCGCCAGGTCGTCGTCGCCACCGCCCCGCACATCGGCAACACCGGCTGGAACGACGAGGACGACGAGTCGTCCCGCATCTGGGTCGCCGGCTATGTGGTGCGCGATCTCTCCCGGGTGCGCTCCAACTGGCGCTCCAACCGGTCGCTGGACGCCGAACTGCGCAACCAGGGCGTGGTCGGCATCGCCGAGCTCGACACCCGCGCGCTGACCCGGCACCTGCGCGAGCGCGGCGCGATGCGGGTCGGCATCTCGACCGTCGAACTCGACCCCGGCAAGCTGCTGGCCAGGGTGCTGCAGACCCCGGTGATGGCCGGCTCCGACCTGGTCGCCGACGTCACGCTGACGCAGACCGAGGTCGTCCCGGCGGTGGGTGAGAAGCGCTTCACGGTCGCCGCCATCGACCTCGGCATCAAGGACATGACCCCGACCCGGATGGCCGAGCGCGGCATCGAGGTGCACGTGCTGCCGGCCTCCGTGACCCTCGATCAGCTGCGCACGCTGAACCCCGACGGCGTCTTCTTCTCCAACGGTCCGGGCGACCCGGCCACGGCGGACGCCCCGATGGAGCTGCTCCGCGGCGTCCTCGACGACGGCGTCCCCTACTTCGGCATCTGCTTCGGCAACCAGATCTTCGGACGCGCCCTCGGCTTCGGCACCTACAAGCTGAAATACGGCCACCGCGGAATCAACCAGCCGGTCAAGGATCTGCGCACCGGCAAGGTCGAGATCACCGCGCAGAACCACGGCTTCGCCGTGGACGCCCCCCTCGGCGAGGCCACCCAAACCCGTTGGGGCAACGCCCGGGTGAGCCACGTCTGCCTCAACGACGACGTCGTGGAGGGCCTGGAACTCACCGATGAGACCGACGAACTGCTGGCCTTCTCGGTCCAGTACCACCCCGAGGCGGCCGCTGGCCCGCACGATTCGGCCTACCTGTTCGACCGCTTCGTCGACGTGATGCAGCGCCGTCGCACGAGCCCGGGAACCGACCCGAAGCGGACCGATCCGAATCCCGACATCTCGAGTACCACCCCGAATCAGAGCACCACCGATCAGGAGAACTGATGCCCAAGCGGACCGACATCTCGTCGATCCTCGTCGTTGGCTCCGGGCCGATCGTCATCGGCCAGGCCTGCGAATTCGACTACTCGGGCACCCAGGCCTGCCGGGTGCTGCGCGAGGAGGGCTACCGGGTGATCCTGGTGAACTCCAACCCGGCCACGATCATGACCGATCCCGAGTTCGCGGACGCCACCTACATCGAGCCGATCCAGCCCGACTTCCTGGAGAAGGTGATCGCCGCCGAGCGTCCGGACGCCCTGCTCGCCACCCTGGGCGGGCAGACCGCGCTGAACGCGGCCGTCGCGCTGCATGAGCGCGGCGTCCTCGCCGAATACGGCGTCGAGTTGATCGGCGCCTCGTTCGAGGCGATCCAGAAGGGCGAGGACCGGGAGAAGTTCAAGGAGATCGTCCAGGCGCTCGACATCCCCGGTGCCAAGCCGGAGGTCGCCCGCAGCCACATCTGCCATTCGATGGACGAGGTGCTGGGTGCCGCCGCCGACCTCGGCTACCCGCTGGTGGTGCGGCCCAGCTTCACCATGGGCGGGGTCGGTTCCGGCTTCGCCCACGACGAGGCCGAACTGCGCCGGATCGCCGGCACCGGCCTGGCCGCCAGCCCGGTCACCGAGGTGCTGATCGAGGAGTCGATCCTGGGCTGGAAGGAGTACGAGCTCGAGGTGATGCGCGACAAGGCCGACAACGTCGTCATCGTCTGCTCGATCGAGAACCTCGACCCGATGGGCGTGCACACCGGCGACTCGATCACCGTCGCGCCCGCGATGACGCTGACCGACCGCGAGTACCAGGCGATGCGCGACGTCGGCATCGGCGTGATCCGGGCGGTCGGCGTCGACACCGGCGGCTGCAACATCCAGTTCGCGATCAACCCCGACAACGGGCGGATGATCGTCATCGAGATGAACCCCCGCGTGTCCCGCTCCAGCGCGCTGGCGTCCAAGGCGACCGGCTTCCCGATCGCCAAGATCGCCGCCAAGGTGGCCGTCGGCTACACCCTCGACGAGATCCCCAACGACATCACCGCCGAGACCCCGGCGTCCTTCGAACCGACGCTGGACTACGTCGTGGTGAAGGCGCCCCGGTTCGCGTTCGAGAAGTTCCCGACCGCCGAGAACACCCTGACCACGCACATGAAGAGCGTCGGCGAGGCGATGGCGATCGGCCGCAACTTCACCGAGGCGCTCGGCAAGGCGCTGCGCTCGCTGGAGGACCCGAAGTCCACCTTCGACTTCACCGGCGGGATCACCCAGACGCTGGACGAACTGCTGACCGCGGCCGCGCGTCCGCACGACGGCCGGCTCGGCCTGGTGATGAAGGCGTTCCGCGCCGGCGCCACCGCCCAGCAACTCTTCGACGCCACCAAGATCGACCCCTGGTTCCTCGACCAGCTGCAGCTGATCGCCGAGGTCGCCGAGCACGTCCGGACGGCGCCCGAGCTGACCGCGGACGTGCTCCGGCTGGCCAAGCGGCACGGCCTGTCCGACGACCAGATCGCCCGGCTGCGGCACCTCAGCACGGACGTCGTCCGCGGCGTCCGCTGGGCGCTGGGGGTGCGGCCGGTGTTCAAGACCGTGGACACCTGCGCCGCCGAGTTCGCCGCCCGGACGCCGTACCACTACTCGTCCTACGACGAGGAGACCGAGGTGGCGCCGCGCACCAAGCCGGCGGTGCTGATCCTGGGTTCGGGCCCGAACCGGATCGGCCAGGGCATCGAGTTCGACTACTCCTGCGTGCACGCCGCGCTCACCCTGTCCGAGCACGGCTACGAGACCGTGATGATCAACTGCAACCCGGAGACGGTGTCCACCGACTACGACACCTCCGACCGGCTCTACTTCGAGCCGCTCACCCTGGAGGACGTGCTCGAGGTCTACCACGCCGAGTCGTTGGCCGGACCGGTGAAGGGCGTGATCGTGCAGCTGGGTGGGCAGACCCCGCTCAAGCTGGCCCAGGCGCTCAAGGACGCCGGCGTCCCGATCGTCGGCACCTCACCCGAGGCGATCCACCTGGCCGAGGAGCGCGGCGCGTTCGGCCGCATCCTCGCCGAGAACAAGCTGACCGCCCCCGCCTACGGGATGGCGACGTCCGCCGACGACGCCCTGGAGATCGCCCACGACATCGGCTATCCGGTGCTGGTGCGGCCCTCCTACGTGCTCGGCGGACGCGGCATGGAAATCGTCTACGACGACGACTCCCTGGTCGGCTACATCGAACGGGCCACCCACATCACCCCGAACTCGCCGGTGCTGGTCGACCGCTTCCTCGACGACGCCATCGAGATCGACGTGGACGCCCTCTTCGACGGCAGCGAGCTGTACCTGGGTGGCGTGATGGAACACATCGAGGAAGCCGGCATCCACTCCGGCGACTCGGCCTGTTCGCTGCCGCCGATCACGCTCGGCACCGAAACCGTCGGACGGATCCGCACCGCGACCGAGGCAATCGCCCGGGGCGTCGGCGTCCGCGGCCTGATCAACATCCAGTTCGCCCTGCTCGGCGACGTGCTGTACGTGCTGGAGGCCAACCCGCGCGCGTCGCGCACCGTGCCGTTCGTCTCCAAGGCGACCGACACACCCCTGGCCAAGGCCGCCTCCCGGATCATGCTGGGCGCCACCATCGCCGAGCTGCGGGCCGACGGCACGCTGCGCGCCACCGGGGACGGCACCACCACGCTGGAGTCGGCGCCGCTGGCCGTCAAGGAGGCGGTGATGCCGTTCAACCGGTTCCGCACCGCCGACGGCGCCTGGGTGGACACCCTGTTGGGCCCCGAGATGAAGTCGACCGGCGAGGTGATGGGCCTCGACCTGACCTTCGGGGTGGCCTTCGCCAAGAGCCAGACCGCCTCCTACGGCGACGTGCCCACCGAGGGTTCGGTGTTCGTCTCGGTCGCCAACCGGGACAAGCGGCACGCCATCTTCCCGGTGAAGCGGCTGGCCGATCTCGGCTTCAAGGTGTACGCCACCGAGGGCACCGCCCAGGTGCTGCGCCGCAACGACGTCGAGGTGACGGTGCTGCGCAAGGAGACCCAGGGCCCCGGCCCGGACGGCACCCGCACCGTCGTCCAGGCGATCATGGACGGCGACATCAGCCTGATCTTCAACACCCCGCTGGGCGTCTCCGAGGGTGGCGACCCGCGCCGGGACGGCTGGCAGATCCGCTCGGCGGCGATCCTCTGCGACGTGCCGTGCGTGACCACCGTGCAGGGGCTGTCGGCGGCGGTGCAGGGCATCGAGGCGCTCCGCCGGGGCAACCTGACCGTCCGGCCGCTGCAGGAATGGAGCGCCGACATGCGGCGCGAGCTGGAGGCGTCCGGCGCATGAGTCCGCGGGTCAGCCTGATCGACGCCGGCTACCGGGCGGTCCTGCGCCCGTTGCTGTTCGGCTCCCATCACGGTGATCCCGAGGCGATCCACGAGCAGATGATCGGCGCCCTGGCCCGGTTCAGCCGCTCGCCGCTGGCGGTGTCCGGCACCCGGCTACTGGCCGGCAGCCGCGGTGCGCCGGTCAGGGTCGCGGGCATCGACTTCCCCGGACGCGTCGGGCTGGCCGCCGGCATGGACAAGGACGGCCGCGCCGTCCTGGCCTGGCAGGCGCTGGGCTTCGCGTTCGCCGAACTCGGCACCGTGACGGCACAGGCCCAACCGGGTAACGACAGGCCGCGGGTGTTCCGGCTGCGCCGCTCGAAGGCGCTGATCAACCGGATGGGTTTCAACAACGCCGGCGCCGCCCGGCTGCACCACGAACTGTCCCTGCTGGGGGTCTACCGCGGCAACGAGGGCGCCGGCATCCCGATCGGCATCTCGATCGGCAAGACCAAGGTGGTGCCGGTCGAGGATGCCGTCGACGACTACCTGGCCTCGCTCGATCTGGTCGTCCCACACGCCGACTACGTGGCGATCAACGTGTCCAGCCCGAACACCCCCGGCCTGCGCAGCCTGCAGGATGGGGGAGCGCTGCTCACCCTGCTCACGGCTCTGGTCGAGCGGGCCGCCGGGCGGGCGCCGCTGTTCGTCAAGATCGCGCCCGACCTGACCGAACCGCAGATCGACGAGGTGCTCGCCGCCTGCACCGAGGCCGGGGTCGCCGGGCTGATCGCCACCAACACCACGCTCGCCCGGGACGGCATCGACCCGTCCGAGCTGGCCCTGGCCGACGAGGCGGGCGGCCTGTCCGGCGCCCCGCTGACCCGGCGGGCCCGCGAGGTGGTGGGCTACCTGACCCGGCACACCGACCTGCCGGTGATCGCGGCGGGCGGCATCATGACCGCCGCCGACGCGTCCGCCATGTTCGACCTGGGCGCCCCGCTGGTCCAGCTGTACACCGGCTTCGTCTATGCCGGGCCGGCGCTCCCGGCCCGGATCAACGCGCTGACCAGGCACCCCCGGAGAGGAAGCAACCGATGAGCAGCTATGGACAAAGACTGCGTGCGGCCGTCGAGCAGCGGGGGGCGCTGTGCGTCGGCATCGACCCGCACCCCGGGCTGCTGCGGGCCTGGGGGCTGAGCGTGGACGCCGCCGGCGCCGAGACCTTCAGCCGGCGGATCGTCGAGGTGCTCGGTGCGAGTGTTGCGGTGTTCAAGCCGCAGTCGGCGTTCTTCGAGCTCCACGGCTCGGCGGGCATCGCGGTGCTGGAGCGGGTGCTGCGCGACATCGCCGAGGCGGGCGCGCTGAGCATCCTCGACGTCAAGCGCGGGGACATCGGCTCGACGATGGACGCCTACGCCGAGGCCTACCTGGCCGACGGCGCCCCGCTGGCCGCCGACGCCATCACCGTCTCGCCCTATCTCGGCTTCGGCTCCCTGCAGCCCGCCTTCGACCGCGCCCACCGCTACGGACGCGGCGTCTACGTCCTGGCCCGGACGTCCAACCCGGAGGGCGGCCAGGTGCAGCTCGCGCTCTGCGGCGACCACGAGGGCTCGGTGGCGCAGGAGATCATCGACGCCGCGAAGTTCGCCAACATCGAATCGGGCCAGGGTGCGATCGGCCTGGTGGTCGGCGGCACACACAGCGACCTGGGCTGCGATGTGAGCGAATTCAACGCGTCCATCCTGGTCCCGGGCATAGGCTTCCAGGGTGGTCGGATCGATGACCTGCCGGCGCTGTTCGGTGGTGCCCTGAACCAGGTGCTGCCCGCGGTGAGCCGCGACGTGATCGGCGCCGGTCCGGACGCCGCCGCGCTGACCGCCCGCGTCGAGGCCCTGCTCGGCAACCGTTCCTAGAGTCGGGGCATTACCCCCGAATGGCCTGCCCGCAAGGGTTTTCAGCGCCGATAATGGGCTGTAAATTGTGGCGCACCAAGGACATCCGGAGGTCACCGTGGCGATACCCCAACTGACGACGGAGCAGCTGCAGGCGGCTCGCGCGGCCGCCACGGAGGCGCGCCGCGCTCGCGCGGCGCTGAAGGCGCGGGTGCGTTCGGGGGAACTGACCCTCGCCCAGGCGCTCGACGAGGCGGCGGCCGACGAGGTGCTCGCCCACGTCAAGGTGATCGATCTGCTCAAGGCGCTGCCGCGGGTCGGCGACAAGCGCGCGACCCTGGTGATGGAGCGTTACGACATCGCCGCCAACCGCCGGATTCGTGGACTCGGACGGCATCAGCTCGCCGGCCTGAAGGCCGAGTTCGGTGAGCGGTGACGTCACTGTCATCTCGGGTCCAACGGCGGTAGGAAAGGGCACGGTCGTTCGCGCGCTGAAACAGCGCCACCCCGCGGTCTGGGTCTCGGTGTCGGCGACCACCCGGCCACCGCGTCCGGGCGAGGTCGACGGGCAGCATTACTGGTTCGTCTCCGACGCCGCCTTCGACGACCTGCTGGCCCGCGACGGCCTGCTGGAGTGGGCGGTGGTGCACGGCCGGGACCGCTACGGGACGCCGTCCGCGCCCGTGCTGGACGCCCTGGCCCGCGGCGAGCGGGTGATCCTGGAGATCGATCTGCAGGGCGCCCGGCAGGTGCGGGCCAAGCTCCCGCAGGCCCGGCTGGTGTTCATCGCACCACCGAACTGGGACGAGCTGGTCGCCCGCCTGGTCGGACGCGGCACCGAGACCGCCGAGCAACGCCAGCGCCGGCTGGCCACCGCGAAGGACGAATTGGCGTCCGCGAACGAGTTCGACCACGTCGTGGTGAACGACGATTTGGGCCGGGCGGTCGATGACTTGGTAGGCTTACTGAGCTTGTGACCTCTGCCCTGGTGGAACCCGCTCCGTCGGACTCGTCAGGGTCGAGGTGCAGGACGCATCACCCGACGGCGCCGAGTCACCGTGCGCCGCACGAACCGAAGGTCATCCTTTTGAGCACACATGCTTCGAGCACGCAGGTTCCCGAGGGCATCACCAACCCGCCGATCGACGAACTGCTGGAGAAGGTCGACTCCAAGTACCGCCTGGTGCTGTTCGCCGCCAAGCGCGCCCGCCAGATCAACGCCTACTACAGCCAGCTCGGCGAGGGCCTGCTGGAGAACGTGGGCCCGCTGGTCGACACCGGCGTCCAGGAGAAGCCGCTGTCGATCGCGCTGCGCGAGGTGAACGCGGGTGTGCTGGAGTGCACCGAGATCGATCCCGAGGCCGAGGCGGCCGCCCGTGCCGAGGCCGAGGCCGACCCGCAGTTCAACGACCTCGATCCGTTCAGCGACGACCTGGCCTGATCCGCCGATGAGCCGGATCCTGCTCGGGGTTGCCGGCGGAATCGCCGCATACAAGGCGTGCCTGCTGCTGCGGCTGTTCGCCGAGGCCGGTCACCAGGTGACCGTCGTGCCCACCCCGAGCGCACTCGAGTTCGTCGGCGAGACCACCTGGGCGGCGCTGTCCGGGCGCCCGGTGCACACCCAGGTGTGGGCCGATGCGCACCAGGTGCCGCATGTCGCGCTGGGCCGCGAGGCCGACCTGGTGGTGGTCGCGCCCGCGACCGCCGACCTGCTGGCGCGGGCGGCGTCCGGCCGGGCCGACGACCTGCTCACCAACATCCTGCTGACCGCCGACTGCCCGGTGCTGATGGCGCCCGCGATGCACACCGAGATGTGGCTGCATCCGGCCACCCGGGCGAACGTGGCCACCCTGCGCGAGCGCGGCGTGATCGTCCTCGACCCCGATTCGGGGCGCCTCACCGGCGCCGACACCGGGCCGGGCCGGCTGCCCGAGCCGTCCGAGATCGAACAGGTGGCGCTGGCGCTGCTGGAGCCGGGCGTCGCGGACTCCGCTCGCCGCCGGGATCTGGTCGGCGTCCGGTTGACGGTGAGCGCCGGCGGCACCCGCGAGGCGATCGACCCGGTGCGTTACCTGGGCAACGCGTCGTCGGGCCGGATGGGCATGGCGATCGCGCGGGGCGCGCTGCTGCGCGGCGCCGAGGTGACCGTGGTCGCCGGCTCGATCACCGCCGAGGTTCCCGGGGGCGCGGAACTGGTCCGGGTGACGTCCACCGGCGACCTGGCCGAGGCCATGGCCGCGGTCGCCCCGGCGTCCGACGTCATCGTGATGGCCGCGGCGCCCGCCGACTTCGCACCCGAGACGGTCAGCGACACCAAGCTCAAGAAGGAGGGTGACGCCGGCATGGTCGTCCGGCTCACCCAGACCGTCGACGTGCTGGCCACCCTGTCGCGGGACCGGCAGCGTCCGGGACAGGTGATCGTCGGGTTCGCCGCCGAGACGGCCGCCGACGTCGCCCAGTTGCTGGAGTTGGGCCGGGTCAAGCTGACCCGCAAGGGCTGCGACCTGCTGGTGTTGAACGACGTCAGCGGGGGAGCGGTCTTCGGCGCCGCCGACAACACGGTCACGATCATCGATCCGGACGGCGTGGTCGACCAGGTCGCCGGTGACAAGAATCTCGTCGCGCATCGCATCCTTGATGCCGTCGCCACCAGGAGGAAGAGCACCCGATGAGCCGCCTGTTCACCTCGGAGTCGGTGACCGAGGGCCACCCCGACAAGCTGGCCGACTCGGTCTCGGACGCCGTCCTGGACGCCCTGCTGACCGAGGACGCCGACAGCCGCGTCGCGGTGGAGACCCTGGTCACCACCGGCACCGTGGTGGTGGCCGGCGAGGTCAGCACCAGCGGCTACGTCGACATCGCCAAGCTGACCCGGGAACGCATCCTGCAGATCGGCTACGACTCGTCGGAGAAGTCGTTCGACGGGGCGTCCTGCGGCGTGCTGGTCTCGATCGGCGCCCAGTCGCCCGACATCGCCCAGGGCGTGGACGACGCCGGCGAGCACCGCGAGGGCGGCTCCGGCGATGCGCTGGACGCCCAGGGAGCCGGCGACCAGGGCCTGATGTTCGGCTATGCCTGCACCGATACGCCGACCTTGATGCCGTTGCCGATCGATGTGGCGCACCGGCTGGCGGAGCGGCTGACCGAGGTCCGGCGGAACCGGGTGCTGCCGTTCCTGCTGCCCGACGGCAAGACCCAGGTGACGATCCGCTACGACGGCGAGGTGCCGGTGGCCGTCGACACCATCGTGGTGTCGTCGCAGCACACCGGGGCGGCCTCCTATGAGCGGGACATCCGGCCCGGCATCATGCACGAGGTGATCGAGCCGGTGCTGGCCCGCTACGACGTCTCCACCGACGGGTTGAAGGTGCACATCAACCCGACTGGGAAGTTCGTCATCGGCGGACCCATGGGCGACGCCGGCCTGACCGGCCGCAAGATCATCGTCGACACCTACGGCGGCATGGCCCGGCACGGCGGCGGCGCCTTCTCGGGCAAGGACCCGTCCAAGGTCGACCG
>CALMIQ010000298.1 GCA_937863965.1 uncultured Micropruina sp. | reverse complement strand
ACGGGGGAAGACCGGGATGACGGGGAGAGAACCGTCCCCGCCCGTGCGAAATTCGAACGGAAAGAACCGTCCCCGATCGACAGCGCCCGCGCTAGACCAGCAGATCGGAGCGGTGCACCAGGGCGGCGGCGCCGATCAGCGGGGCGTCCCCGGCCAGCGCGGCGCGCTCGACCCGGACGGCCCGGGCGAACGCGTTGACGGCCCGCTCGTCGACCGCGGCGCGGATGTGATCCACGTAGTCAGCGGCCACCTGGGAGAACCCGCCGCCGACCACGGCCAGCTCCAGGTCGAGCAGGGTGGCGGCGTTCACCACACCCGTGCCGACGAAGGTGGCCGAACGCACCACGGCCGCCACGGCGAGCGGGTCGCCGGCGGCATAGGCGGCCGCCAGTTCCTCACCGTCCGAACCCGTCCAGCCCTGGGAGCGGGCCCAGGCGACGGTATGCGGGCCGGACGACAGCTCCTCGACCGTCGCCGCGGCCGCCGAGCCCTCGACCCGGTCGACGATGACCTGGCCGAGGTGCCCGGCGTTCCCGGTGGCCCCGGCGATCACCCGACCGTCGGAGATGATGCCGCCGCCCACACCGGTGGAGACGACGAAGACCATGGCGTTGCGGACGCCCTGCGCCGCCCCGAGCCACAGCTCGGCCAGCGCGATGCAGGTGCCGTCCAGCCGCAGTCGGACGTCGTCGAGGCCGGTCACCCGGCGGACCACGTCGACCACAGGGAAGTCCCGTAGCCCCACCAGGTTGATCGGCGAGATAGCGCCGAGCGGCAGATTCAGCGGTCCGGCGGAGCCGATGCCGGCGGCCGCCACGTCCGCCCAGTGCGGGGAGTCGATGGCGGTGCGCAGCGCGGCGGCGATGCTGGCCGCCGCGGCGTCCGGATTCGCGGCACCCGTCTCGCCCATCGGGGCACGCCCGCGGGTGCCCGGCAGAATGGTCCCGTCGGCGCCGATGAGCGCCGCCTCGACCTTGGTGCCGCCGAGATCGATAGCCAGTGCAGCCGTCATGGCGGAACGCTATCCTAAATCGATTGAGAGAGGTAGGACTTCGGTGTTCATCGAGCTGACGAATACCCCCCGCGACTATGCCTGGGGGTCGCTGGACGGCATCGCCGGCTTCACCGGGCGCCCGGCCGGTGGCGGCCCCGAGGCCGAGCTCTGGTACGGCACGCACCCGGGATCGCCCAGCCGTACCCCACGCACCTTCCCGCCCACCGACGCCGGCCACCCGACCCTGCGCGACTGGGTGGCCGCCGAACCTGGACGGCTGCTCGGCTCTCGGGACGCCACCGAGCTGCCGATCCTGCTCAAGGTGCTGGCCGCCCGGACGCCGCTGTCGCTGCAGGTGCACCCCAGCCCCGAGCAGGCCGAACAGGGCTATGCCGACGAGGTGGCCCGCGGCGTTGCCGCCGACGCCTTCGGCCGCAGCTACAAGGATCCGTACCCCAAGCCCGAGATCATCGTCGCCGTCAGCGAGCGGTTCGAGGCGCTCTGCGGCTTCCGCCCGGCCGCCGAGGTGGCCGACTTCGCCGCCGACCTCGCGGAGCTGTCCGCCGGGCCGGCGCGGGCCGCGGTGGAACCGCTGCTGCGCCTGCTGGCCACCCCCACCGCGGTGGAGCCCGTCGTGGACTGGCTGTTGTCGGGTGGCGCCGCCGGCTGCGTCGCGGCGGTGGTCGCGCTGGCCGGCGGCGAGCCCGCCACCCGATCGCGCAGCGCCGCCACGTTCGCCACCGTCACCGAACTCGCGCAGCACTACCCGGGCGATCCCGGGGTGGTCATCGCCGCCCTGATGAACCGGGTCGTGCTGCGGCCGGGGGAGTGCCTGTACGCGCCGGCCGGCATGCTGCACGCCTACCTGCGCGGCGTCGGCATCGAGCTGATGATCGCCAGCGACAACGTGCTGCGCGGCGGGCTGACCCCCAAGCACGTCGACACCGGCGAACTGCTGCGCATCCTGTCCTTCGACCAGGCCGAGCCCGCGCTGCTGGCGCCGCGGCGACCGTCCGGCAACGTGGCGGTCTACGCCCCGCCGGCGGGCTTCGCGCTGACCGTCGTCGACCTGGCCGGCCGGCCCGAACGGCTGGGCGGCGGGCCCGCGATCCTGCTCGTCGAGCGGGGACCGGTGGAGCTGACCGGTGCCGACGTCTCGGTCACCCTGGAGCGCGGCCAGGCCGTCTTCGTCCCCGCGTCCGAGACCGCGGTGAGCGTCGGCGGTACGGGCCGGGTCTGGCTGGCGGCAACGGGGGACGCGACGGGCTGACGACCTGCGTAGACGCCGGCGTCTCGCCAGCTCTCGTCGTCCCGGGCTGGCGCGGCCTCTGGGGTAAGTGGGCGGGGCCACAGAGATCCCGGCGTCCGCCGGGATGACGAAGCCTGATGCCGGCGTGGCGGGGTCTATAGTCCGGTGGTGCGCACCGCCCTGGCCCGGATCGATCCCGTCGCCCTGGTGCTGATCGCGATCGCGTCCGTGCAGCTGGGGGCCGCGTTCGCCAAGGACCTGTTCGGCACCACCACGCCGACGGCGACCGCGTGGCTGCGGCTGTGCTTCGCCAGCCTGATCTTCCTGACCTTCGCCCGGCCCCGGCTGCGCGGACGCCGTCCGCGGGAATGGCTGATCGTCGGCGGCTACGGGCTGGCCCTGGCCGGCATGAACTGGGCCATCTACGCCAGCTTCGCCCGGATCCCGATCGGGGTTGCGGTCACCGTCGAGTTCCTCGGCCCGCTGGCGGTGGCGGTGGCGGGCTCACGGCGTCCGCGCGATCTGGTCTGGGTCGGCCTGGCGGCCCTCGGCGTGGCCCTGCTCGGGCTGCAGCCGATCGAGGCGGACTGGATCGGTCTCGGGCTGGCGCTGCTGGCCGGAGCGTTGTGGGCGGCCTACATCCTGCTGGCCGGACCCACCGGACGCCACTTCGAGGGCGTCTCCGGGGTGACCGTCGCGAGCCTGATCGGGGCCGTCCTGATGGCCGGGCCCGCGCTGGCGTTCGGCAGCCCGGTCTTCAGCCCGCACGTGCTGTGGGTCGCCCTGGCCGTCGGCCTGCTGTCGTCGGTGATCCCCTACGGGCTCGAGATGGTCGCGCTGCGCCGGATGAGGCCCGGGCTGTTCGGCATCCTGATGAGCCTCGAGCCGGCGGCCGCCGCGCTGTTCGCCCTGGTCGTGCTGGG
>CALMIQ010000297.1 GCA_937863965.1 uncultured Micropruina sp. | reverse complement strand
TCCGGGCAGTCCCACGGTGCCCCGGCACTGCTCGCCCGCGCCCATCACGGCTCGGTCAGCAAGGAGCAGCGCGCGCAGACCGAGGAGGATCTGAAGGCCGGGCGTCTGCCCGCGGTGGTGGCCACGTCGTCGCTGGAACTCGGCATCGACATGGGCGCGGTCGACCTCGTCGTGCAGGTGGAGGCGCCGCCGTCGGTGGCGTCCGGGCTGCAACGGGTGGGGCGCGCCGGCCACCAGGTGGGCGCGGTCTCGCGCGGCGTCCTGTTCCCCAAGTTCCGCGGCGACCTGGTGCAGACCGCGGTGATCACCGAGCGGATGCGGGCCGGCGCGATCGAGTCGTTGCGGGTGCCGTCCAACCCGCTGGACGTGCTGGCCCAGCAGATCGTCGCCATCTGCGCCCTCGACTCGATCACCGTGACCGAACTGGAGTCGCTGGTCCGCCGGGCGGCGCCGTTCACCGGGCTCACCCGGGCCGTGCTGGAGTCGGTGCTCGACATGCTGGCCGGGCGCTACCCGTCCGAGGCGTTCGCCGAGCTGCGGCCGCGGCTGGTCTGGGACCGCGGCACCGACACCCTGACCGGACGCCGCGGCGCCCAGCGGCTGGCCGTCACCTCGGGCGGCACGATTCCCGATCGCGGCATGTTCGGGGTGTTCGTCGTCGGCGAGGGCGCCGGACGCCGGGTCGGCGAGCTGGACGAGGAGATGGTCTACGAGTCCCGGGTCGGCGACGTGATCACGCTGGGCACCTCGACCTGGCGGATCGAGGACATCACCCACGACCAGGTGCAGGTCAGCCCGGCCCCCGGCCAGCCCGGGCGGCTGCCGTTCTGGAAGGGCGACACTCTCGGCCGCCCCGCCGAACTGGGCCGGGCGCTCGGCGCGTTCGTCCGCGAGCTCGGCGCACTGGCACCCGAGGCCGCGCGGGATCGGGCGCTGGCGGCCGGCCTGGACGACTGGGCCGCCGACAACCTGGTCGGCTACCTGACCGAGCAGCGCGAGGCCATCCCGCAGCTGCCCAGCGACACCACCATCGTGGTGGAGCGGTTCCGCGACGAACTCGGCGACTGGCGGGTGGTGGTGCATTCGCCGTTCGGGGCGCCGGTGCACGCCCCGTGGGCACTGGCGATCGCGGCCCGGCTACGCGAGACGCACGGTGTCGACGTGCAGGCGATGCACGGCGACGACGGCATCGTGCTGCGGCTGCCGGACGCCGGCTGGGCCGAGGAGGCCACCGCCGCGCCCGACCTGCTGGAGACCATCGTCATCGACCCCGACGAGGTGGCCGCCCTGGTCACCGACCAGATCGGTTCGTCGGCGCTGTTCGCCAGCCGGTTCCGGGAGTGCGCCGGCCGGGCGCTGCTGCTGCCGAAGCGGCGTCCGGACAAGCGTCAGGCCCTGTGGCAGCAGCGCCAGCGGGCGTCCCAGTTGCTCGAGGTGGCATCGGAGTACCCGAGCTTCCCGATCGTGCTGGAGGCGGTGCGCGAGTGCGTCCAGGACGTCTTCGACGTCCCCGCCCTGGTCGAGCTGATGCGGGCGATCGCGGCCCGGCAGGTGCGCACCGTCGAGGTGACCACGCCACGGCCGTCCCCGTTCGCGGGCTCGCTGCTGTTCGGCTACGTCGCCCAGTTCCTCTACGAGGGCGATTCGCCGCTGGCCGAGAAGCGCGCCGCTGCGCTCACCCTCGACCCGACCCTGCTGGCCGATCTGCTCGGCACCTCCGACGGCCTGGCGCTGGCCGATCTGCTCGACCCCGAGTCGCTGACCCGCACCGAGTCGGAGCTGCAGCATCTGGCCGAACCACGCCGGGCGCGGGACGCCGAGGACCTGGCCGACATCATCCGGGTGCTGGGTCCGCTCGACCTGCCGGGGCTGCGGGCGCGGTCGGCCGAGCCGGACCGGGTCGCGGACTGGCTGATCGAGCTGACCGAGCAGCGCCGGCTGATCGAGGTGCGGGTCGGCGGCGAGACCCGGTGGGCCGCGGTCGAGGACGCCGGGCGCCTGATCGACGCCCTCGGCGTCAGCGTCCCGGTGGGTGTTCCCGAGACGCATCGGGCACCGGTACCCGACCCGCTGGGCGATCTGGTGCTGCGCTGGGCGCGCGGGCATGCGCCGTTCCTAACCGGCGAGGTGGCATCGTGGCTCGGCCTCGGGCCGGCGGTGGTGCACGGCGTCCTGAGCCGCCTGGTCGCCGACGGACGCCTGGTCGAGGGTGACCTGCGTCCGGCCGGCTGGCTGCCGCCCTCGTCGGAGCCTCCGTCGGTCGAGCTCGTCGAGACCCAGTCCAGCCAGCGGTCGGGTGGCCTCAGCTATTGCGACCCGGGCGTCCTGCGGGTCCTCCGCCGCCGCTCGCTGGCGGCGCTGCGCAACGCGGTCGAACCGGTTCCGGCAAGGCAGTTCGCCCGCTTCCTCAGCCACTGGCAGGGCGTCGCGACACCGCTCGCGGGCACCGCCGGCGTCCTGTCGGCAATCGAGCAACTGGCCGGGTATCCGGTGCCGGCGAGCTCGCTGGAGTCGCTCGTCCTGCCGGCCCGGGTGCGCGACTACCGGCCGGCGATGCTCGACGAACTGCTGGCCACCGGCGAGGTCGTCTGGCAGGGTGCCGGCGCGCTCGCCGGCACGGATGGCTGGGTCACCCTGCACCCGGCCGCGACCGCGGCCCTGACGATGAGTCCACCGGGGGAGGTGCCGGGTGACCTGGCGCAGCGGGTGCTGGACGCGCTGGCCGGCGGCGGCAGCTACCTGTTCCGCACGCTCAGCGAGCGCGTCGAGGCCACCGACCCCGATCTCGCCGAGGCCCTGTGGCAGCTGGTCTGGGCGGGCCACGTCAGCAACGACACCCTGGCGCCGCTGCGCACCCTGCTGAGCGGCGGGAAGGCCAGCCTCAAGGCGCGTCCGACGCCCGCCCGCGGACGGTTCGGACGCCGTCCGCTGCCACGTGGACCCCTGCCGCGTCCGTCCGGCCCACCGGAGGCCGCCGGACGCTGGGCCCTGCTGCCTCTCCCCGAGACCGACCCGACGGTGCTGGCCGCCGCCCGCGCCGAGGTGCTGCTCGACCGCTACGGCGTCGTCACCCGAGGCAGCGTGGCGAACGAGGAGGTGACCGGCGGTTTCGCCGGCGCCTACCGGGTGTTCAGCGCGCTGGAGGAGACCGGACAGGTGCGCCGTGGCTACTTCGTCGAGGGCCTGGGAGCCTCCCAGTTCAGCGACCGACACGCCATCGACCTGTTGCGCGAGGCCGGGCCCGTGCCGGGAGCCGTGGTGCTGGCCGCGGCCGATCCGGCCAACCCGTACGGGGCGGCGCTGCCCTGGCCGGCCCGCGCCGACGGCACCCGCCACCAGCCCGGCCGCAAGGCCGGCGCCCTGGTGGTGCTGGCCGACGGCGAACTCACCCTCTACGTGGAACGCGGCGGCCGCACCCTGCTGGCCTTCGCCACCGACCCCGACCTGCTGGCGAGCTCCGCCCGGGCACTCGCGGACGCCGTGCACGCCGGCGTCCTGGGCAAGCTCACCGTGGCCAGGATCGACGGCGCGGACGTCCTCGGCTCCGACCACGCCCTCGCCGAGGCCCTGGCCGCGGCCGGGTTCCGGCTGAC
>CALMIQ010000296.1 GCA_937863965.1 uncultured Micropruina sp. | reverse complement strand
CGCCGTGGCACCGCCGGCAGCGCTTCGAGGCGATCCTGGACTGGTGGTCGCGGCACCTGCCGGTCGGCTGACACAACGGGCCGGTCTCCTGCCCTAGCTAGGTCACCACAGGAGTGGATGCGTTGGCCACGGCCGGGTCGGCTGACGTACGCGCGGACCGGCTACGAGCGACCAGTACAGGGGCCAACCCGACGACGGTCGCGATCGCCGACACGGGCGAGGTGATGAAGGACGAGCCGGCGACGATCATCACGACCGCACCGGCCAGGACGAGACCCAGCGACCACACGGGAATCAGCCGGGACCGCCACAGCGCCACCCCGGCGAACGGCCAGAACAGCAACACACCGATCAGGTACGGCGCGAACACCACCAGCCCGAACACGTTCTGCTCGGTCTGCATCCCCAGCTCCACCGCCGCCTGCCGATCGGGGCTCGCGACCAGCATCTGGTTCCACGCGTAGTAGCCCATCAGGTGCACGAACTCCCCGATCACCAGGCAGATTCCGGTGAAGAACGCCGCAGCCGACCAGCGGGGCGACCGCGCAACGGTCAACCGACGGACAGCACCGACTGCGGGGATCGCGACGACCGCGGCAGCCAACGCCAGCCACGAAGCCACCTGGTACAGGCCGAGATTCGCGTCGATCGCGGCGAGCATCGCCGCCAGCTGGTCAGATCCGGTCTCACTGACAATACCCGCGAGGGCACCGCTCTGCTCTGCCTGCATCCGGGCCAGGTCTGCGGCCATGCTCAACAGCGGCGCGAGCAACAGGCACACCACACCGACGGTGGTCCAGCCGGTCGAGTGCGTCGATCGGGTCGAGGTCATCACGTCCTCCTTGGGTCGAGACCGGCGGTGCTGCGCGGCCTGACTTCCACCGTGGCCCGGCCGCCGGCTGCGGGTATCCGCCGTGGGGCGCCCAATCGCCCACGCCCCGCTGACTTCCATTCGCGCAAAGGCGGAGCCCCCGTCCACCTCACGGGGGATACACCCGACCCCCGACTCGGCCTAGCCTTCGATCATGTCGGCGCGACCTACCAGCGAGGAGGTGGTCCTCGCGCTGGCCGGGCTGGCCTGGGAGCTGGCCTGGCTGTGGGACCGTCCACTGGCCGCAGCCCTGGTCGGCGCCGCGTCGGCGACCGGGCTGGCGATCTCGCGCAGGCACCCGCGACCGGCCGCCGCCCTGGTGCTTGTCGGCTGCCTACTCACGTCCGCACTGGGCGTCCCCTCGGAGAACCCGGCGACCCTCTTCCCACTGGCGGTCGCGGTCTACGGGCTGGGACGGTGGACCGGCCCCTGGGCCGGGATCATCGGGCTGGCGGTCTTCGAAGCCTCGCTGGTCTGGGCCGGCGAGGGGCTACCCACCCTCATCTTCGCCTGTTTCATGTACGGCCTGTTCTGGGGCTTCGGCCGGTTGGTCGCGGCCAAGTCGGCCCGCGCGACGACCGCCCGGCAACGCGCGGAGCAGGTCGGCGCCCAGGACCCACGCACAGTGGCAGAAGCGGTCGTCGCCGAGGAGCGCGCCCGGCTGGCCGCCGACATCGTCCGGGTCGTCGGGGCCGCCGTCGAGGCGATGGTCACCGACGCCTGCGCCGCGCAGGCCGACCTCGACCCAGCCGCAATCGAACGGATCCGGGTCCGCGGCGCGTCCGCCGTAGCCGAACTGCGCAGGATGCTCGGCCTGCTCCGCCAGCAACCCGAGGGCCTCGCCCCGGTCCCACCGACACGCAGGCCACGGCGGTGGCTGCCGGTGGCGGTCACCGCGATCGTGATGCTCCTCGGTGTCGTGGAACTTGTGCGCGAACCACTTCCGCCGATGGCGGTGCTGGTGCTGCTCGGCCTGCTGCCGCTCGTCCTACTGCTGCGTAACGGACGGCTGCTGACCGCCTTACTGCTGGTGGCCGGGGTGCTCGGGGTCGTGGGGCTGATCGACCCGGCGCCGGTCAGCCCGGGGGTGATGCTCGCCCTGGCGATGCTGTCGTGGTCGACCGGCGTCGACGGACGTCGAGCGGTCTGGGTCGCCTGGCTGGCAGCCACCGGCATCAGTGCGGTGGTCGCCACGCTCGGTGACCCCGGCAACGCCGCCATTCAGGTGGTGTTGATGGTGCTGCCCGCCGGTGTCGGGCATGCCTGGAGCGAGCGTGACCGGGAACAGCGATCGGCGCAAGCGGCGACGACCCAGGCCCAGTCACTGCTCGACCAGGCCGTCACCGATGCCGTCCGCGCGGAGCGGCTACGCGTCGCGCGCGAGCTCCACGACGTCACCAGCCACGCCCTCGGGGTGATGGTGCTGCAGGCGGGAGCGGCTGCGGCACAACGACTCGACGACCCCGCCCGGGCCCGGACGAGCCTGGCGGTGATCGGCGCGACCGGCGGCCGGGCACTGGCCGACCTGGATCAACTGGTCACGCTGATCGACGACGGGGCGCTCGGCACGGTCACCCGCGAAGAACCCGCCGAGCTGGCCGACCGCCTGGCTGCGCTGGCCGATCGGATCCGCTCCGCCGGCGTCGACGTTCACCTGAGGATCGAGACACCGCCGGCCGATCCGGAGGTGGGACAGGTCTGTTACCGAGTCGTCCAGGAGGCGCTGACCAACGCGATCCGGCACGCCCCGGGCAGCACGGCGACCGTGCTGCTGGACGGGCACGACGGATGCCGGCTGAGCGTGATCGACGACGGCGGACGAGGCCCGTCCGGCGAGGCGGGTGGCACCGGCTTCGGGTTGCTCGGCATCGCCGAGCGGGTTGCGACCCTCGGCGGGCAGCTCACAGCCGCCCCCGAGGGGGTTGGCTGGGCGGTGCGCGCCAAGATCCCGGCGGCGGACCTCCCGGCGCAGGCCGCGCCGCGGCAGCCCGCCTCGGCGGAGGAGGTCAGATGAGCACACCGGACGGCACGATCGCCACCGTGATCGCCGACGACCAGGCGCTGATCCGTGGCGGCCTGCGGGCCATCCTGGACGCCGAACCCGACATCGACGTCGTCGCCGAAGCGGCCGACGGGCGTGAGGCCGCGCGAGCCGCCCGCGAGCATGAGGCCGACATCGTCCTGATGGACGTCGAGATGCCGGGCGCGAACGGCATCGAGGGCATCGGGCTGACGTGCGCCGCCCGCCCGCAGGCCAAGGTCCTGATGCTGACCACCTTCGATCTGGACGAGTACGTGTTCGCCGCCCTCAAGGCGGGCGCCAGCGGCTTCCTGCTGAAGACCACACCGCCGTCCGAGCTGGCCCACGCGATCCGGGTCTGTCACGGCGGGCAGATGCTGTTCGCCCCCGAGGTCACCCGGCGCCTGGTGGACAGCTTCGTCCGCCGACGCCCGACCGGCGGCGTGCCCGAGCAGTTGCAGTGCCTCACCGACCGCGAGCTGGACGTGTTCCTGACCCTGGCCAAGGGCCTGTCCAACGCCGAGATCGGCGCCCAGCTCTACCTCGGCGAAGCGACCGTGAAGACCCACGTCACCCGGATCCTGGCCAAACTCGGTCTGCGAGACCGGGTTCAGGCCGTCGTGCTCGCGTACGAGTGCGGCGCGGTCTAGCTACTTCGACCTGAAGAAGTCGGTTGGTCGGGATCGGCCGGTTCGGGCTGTT
>CALMIQ010000295.1 GCA_937863965.1 uncultured Micropruina sp. | reverse complement strand
GCCGCCGCGCCGGGGCCTGGTCGGATCCGCCTCCGGTCCCGCCGCCCCCTTCCGCGCCAACAGGCCCTCCCTGATCAGTTCGGCCCTCCCGTCGACGGGAGGGCCAAACTGACTAGGGAGGGCCCTTATTGGGGCGGAGGAGGGGTCACCAGCTGGAGTGCAGGGGGCGGCCCTCGTTGAAGCCGGACGCCGACTGGATGCCGACCACCGCGTTCGCGGTGAACTCGGTCAGGTTGCGGGCGCCGGCGTAGGTGCAGCTGGAGCGGACGCCGGCGACGATGAAGTCGATCAGGTCCTCGACGCCGGGGCGCTCGGCGTCCAGGTACATCCGGGAGTGCGAGATGCCCTCCTCGAACAGCGCCGCGCGGGCGCGCTCGAACCGGGACTGCTCGCGGGTCCGCATCCGCACCGCCCGGGCGGACGCCATGCCGAACGACTCCTTGTACGGACGCCCGTCGTGGTCGGTGACCAGGTCGCCGGCCGACTCATGGGTGCCGGCGAACCAGGAGCCGATCATCACCGCCCCCGCACCGGCGGCCAGCGCGAGCGCCACGTCCCGCGGGTGCCGGACGCCGCCGTCGGCCCAGATCGCCTTGCCGGCCGCGTTCGCCTCGGCGGCACACTCCAGCACCGAGGAGAACTGCGGACGCCCCACCCCGGTCTGCATCCGGGTGGTGCACATCGCGCCCGGGCCGACCCCGACCTTGACCACGTCGGCGCCGGCCTCGATCAGGTCGGCGGTGCCCTCGGCGGTCACCACGTTGCCGGCGACCACCGGGACGGTGCTGCCCCGGGCGACCAGCATCTCCCTGACCACCCGCAGACCCTCGATCATCCGCTCCTGATGCCCGTGCGCGGTGTCCATCACCAGCACGTCGGCACCGGCATCGATCAGGTCGGACGCGCGCCGCTCGACGTCCTTGGAGATGCCCACGGCGGCGCCCACCTTCAGCCGGCCGCCGGCGTCCAGGGCGGGCGGGTACAGGGTGGCCCGCAGCGCGCCCTTGACGGTCATCAGGCCGGCCAGGCGTCCGTCCCGCACCGCCAGCGCCACCCGCTGCCGCCGGGTGCTGAGCAGCTCGAACACCACGGACGGGGGAGTGTCCGGCTCGACCAGGGTCAGGTCGGTGGTCATCGCCTCGTGCACCTGGACGAAGCGGTCCAGCCCGGCCGCCTCGGACGGCCCCAGCAGGCCGATCGGGGCACCGTCCTCGACCACCACGACCAGACCGTGGGCCCGCTTCGGGAGGAGGTTGAGCGCCTCGCCGATGGTCGTGCTGGCGGAGACGTGGACAGGGGTGTCGAAGACCGTGTGCGCCCGCTTCACCCGGCCGATCGTCTCGGCGACGATCGCGGTCGGCAGATCCTGAGGGATGATCGCCACGCCGCCGCGCCGGGCCACGGTCTCGGCCATCCGCCGTCCGGAGATGGCGGTCATGTTGGCCACCACCAGCGGCAGCGGAAGCCGCAGCGCGTCGGTGCTGGTGAGATCCACATCGAGCCGCGAGGTGACCGAGGATCGTCGCGGCGCCATGAAGACGTCGTCGTAGGTGAGGTCGTAGGACGGCATCGGATTCAGGAAACGCACGCCCCGGATGGTACAGGGCGATCGCCCACCCCCGCGCGGACCGCTGGCGTCCGGCGCCCCGTAGGATTGCTGGATGCCCCGACCCGATGTGCTGGCGCTCGTGCTCGCCGGCGGCCAAGGCAGCCGGATGGACGTTCTCAGCGACGATCGGGCCAAGCCCGCGCTGCCGTTCGCCGGCGTCTACCGGCTGCTGGACTTCGCCCTCTCCAATCTGCGGCACAGCGGAATCGACGACGTCTGGGTGTTCGTCCAGTACGAGACCCAAAGCATCCTCGACGTGCTCGCCGGCGGCCGTGCCTGGGATCTCGACCGCAGTCACGGCGGTCTGCGAATCGTCTCTCCGCAGCAGGAGTCGGACGGCGACGCGTCCTGGCATCAGGGGAACGCGCATGCCCTGTACGCCCATCGTGAGCTCATCGCCGGCGCCGCCCCGCGCACCCTGCTGGTGATGAGCGCCGACCACGTCTACAAGCTCGACTACACCGAGGTGCTCGAGCGGCACCGCGACGGCGATGCCGAGGTAACCGTGGTGACGACGACGGTGCCACCCGCCCAGGCGAGCCACCACGCGGTGGTAGAGGTCCAGGACGGCCTGGTCACCGGGGTCGCGGTGAAGCCGGACGACCCCCGCCATGGCCGGGTGGCGACCGAGGTCTTCGTCTACGACACCGAGGTGGTGTTGGCGGTGCTCGACGAGCTGGCCGGCGCCGGCGACGGAGGCGAGCTGGGGGACTTCGGCGACCGGCTGCTGCCCGCGCTGATCGAGCGCGGCCGTGTGCGTGCGTTCGACCTGCCGGGCTACTGGAAGGACGTCGGGCGTCCCGAGGCCTACTTCGAGGCGCACCGGGACGTGCTGGTGGCCCGGGGACGGGACCGTCAGTCCGATCTGCGCCTCGACGATGCGTCCTGGCCCATCCTCACCCATGACGTGCCGCGGATGCCCGCCTACCTCGAGCCGAGCGCTCGGGTCGTCGACAGCCTGATCAGCCCGGCCTGCCGGGTCGCCGGACGGGTGGAGCGCAGCGTGCTCGGGCCCGGCACGGTGGTCGAGGCCGGGGCGGTGGTGCGTGACTCGGTCCTGTTCGCCGACGTGATCGTGCGAGCCGGCGCCCGACTCAGGCACGCCATCGTCGACGACCGTGCCGTGGTCGGTGCCGACGCCCGGGTCGGAGGACGGGCCCGCGGCGAGTTGCCGACCGACGCCGAGTTGGTGCTGATCGGGGCGGACGCCCGGATCGCGGCCGAGGCGACGGTGCAGCCGGGGGACCGGGTCGCACGGCGCGGACGTCGCCGCTGACCTCGCACCCGGCTCGACGGCGGCACGGACGCCGGGGGCGCGTCCCCATGAAACAGCGATGCCGCCGGGCGGACCCGACGGCATCGCTGATTGAGCGTGAGACTCAGTGGCTGGGCACCTCAGGCCTGGAGCCCTCGGTCACCCCATGGTCGGCGTGACCCTCGGCGTGGTGGTCGGCCTCCGCGATCTCCTCGGCGCTCGGCTTGCTGATCACCCCGGAGAAGTACCAGCGCGAGAGCAGCGCCCGCAGCTTGCCGACTCCGGCGCCCTTCTCGGCCACTCCACGGTCATCGGTGGGCGGAGCGGCCTGCAGTGCCTTCAGTTGGGCGTGCTGGGTGAGGGCGAACTTTTCCTCGACCAGGATCGGGCGGTGCGGCTCGGAGTAGCCGCCGTCCGGCGCCCGCT
>CALMIQ010000294.1 GCA_937863965.1 uncultured Micropruina sp. | reverse complement strand
TGGCAGCAGCCGTCCTTCGGGCAGCAGCCTCCCGGCGACTCCTCCGGCGTCCCGGCGCTCGGGCCGCACGCCCCCGCACCGGGTGCATCGCACCTGCCGGCCCGCCGGGTTCCGCCGCCGTCCGCCGTGGAGACCGTGGTCGGTGCCCTCAGCAGGGTGGTCTGGCCGGTCGCGATCCTGCTGCTCTTCACGACCCGCCTGGGCTTCGTCTCGCTGATCATCATCGCGATCGTGACCAACGTGATCCTGCGCGCCATCAAGACGCACCTCCGGCAGCGACGCTATGCCGCGCTCCCCCCGGCGCCCCCCGCACCCCAGGCGTACCCGCCGCACCCGCCGCCCCCCGACGACCTGCGCTGATGACCCGTAGGGCCCTCCCTGTGGGGTCAGGCCTTGGCGAGGGCGAAGCTCAGGCCCAGGTCGTCGGCGGTGGTCCAGTCGTCGGCGGGTTCGGCCTCGGCGATCGTCGTGGCCAGCACCTCGCCGGCGACCAGGGCCTCGTGCTCGCGCAGCGCCTCGGCCAGTTCGCCGTCCGCGGCCCAGGCCAGGGTGATCCGGTCGGAGACCTCCAGACCGGACGCCTTGCGCGTCTCCTGCACCAGCCGGATCACCTCGCGGGCCAGCCCGGCCCGGACCAGCTCCGGGGTCAACTCCAGGTCGAGCGCGACCGTCTCGCCCTGCTCGTTGACCACCGACCAGCCCTCGCGCGGGCGCTCGGAGACGATCACCTCGTCGGCGCTCACCTCGACGCCGGCCACCGTCGCGGTACCGGACGCCGCGAGTTCGGCGGCCAGGGACGCGGCGTCCGCGGCGGCGATCGAAGCGGCGATCCTCGGCGTGTCCTTGCCGAAGCGGCGTCCGAGGGCCCGGAAGTTGCCCTTGGCCGAGTAGTCGACCAGGTCACCCGCGGAGGCGAACGACTCCACCGCCTGGACGTTCAGTTCGGCGGCGATCTCGGCACGCAGGTCGGCGTCCAGCTTGGCGAAGGAGCTGGACGGCACCAGCAGCCGGGACAGCGGCTGCCGGGTCTTCACCCGGGCCTCGGCGCGGGCCGAGCGACCCAGTTCGACCAGCCGCCGGGTCAGCTTCATGGCCTCGTTCAGCGCCGGATCGACCAGCGTCTCCTCGGCCAGCGGCCAGGACGCCAGGTGCACCGACGCGGGGGCGTCCGGATCGGTGACGACGACCAGGTCCTGCCAGACCCGTTCGGTGACGAACGGCGCGAGCGGCGCCATCAGCCGGGTGATGACGTCCAGGGTGTCGTGCAGGGTCTGCAGCGCCCCCGGGTCGCCCTCCCAGAAGCGTCGGCGCGAACGCCGCACGTACCAGTTGGACAGATCGTCGACGAAGTCGGCGATCAGGGCCCCGTAGCGCTGGGTGTCGAAGTTCTCCAGCGCCGCGGTCGTCTCGCGCACCAGTGCGGTGCGCACCGAGACCAGCCAGCGGTCGAGCACATGCTCCGCGGGCTCGCCCGACCCGGGAGCGGACGGCGTCCAGCCGTTGGTGCGCGCGTACAGGGCCTGGAAGGCGACCGAGTTCCAGTAGGTCAGCAGCACCTTGCGGACGGTCTCGGTGATCGTCACGTGCCCCACCCGCCGGGACGCCCAGGGCGAGCCGCCGGCCGCCATGAACCAGCGGACGGCGTCCGCCCCATGGGTGTCCATCAGCGGGATCGGCTCCAGGATGTTGCCCAGGTGCTTGCTCATCTTGCGGCCGTCCTCGGCCAGGATGTGGCCCAGGCAGAGCACGTTGCGGTACGAGGAGGCGTCGAAGACCAGGGTGCCGACCGCCATCAGCGAGTAGAACCAGCCGCGGGTCTGGTCGATCGCCTCGCAGATGAAGTCGGCCGGGTAGGCGTTCTCGAAGCGCTCCTTGGAGCCCTCGGCCCACGGGTAGCCCCACTGCGCGAACGGCATCGAACCCGAATCGAACCAGGCGTCGATCACCTCGGGCACCCGGTGCGCGGTCTCGTGGCAGTGTGGGCAGGCGAAGGTGACGTCGTCGACGAACGGACGGTGCGGATCCAGCGCGGACTGATCGTGGTGGCTCAGCTCGGACAGCTCGGCCCGCGAGCCGACACAGGTCAGGTGACCGTTCGGGCAGCGCCAGATCGGCAGCGGCGTCCCCCAGTACCGCGAGCGGGACAGCGCCCAGTCGATGTTGTTGTTCAGCCAGTCGCCGTAGCGACCCCACTTGATGTGCTCCGGGTACCAGTTGGTGGCGCCGTTCTCGCGGAGCAGGGCGTCCTTGATCGCCGTGGTGCGGATGTACCAGGACGGCTGCGCGTAGTACAGCAGCACGGTGTGGCAGCGCCAGCAGTGCGGATAGCTGTGCTCGTAGTCGGCGACCCGGTACATCAGCCCGCGCTCGACCAGGTCGGCGACCAGGGTCTTGTCGGCGGTCTTGAAGAACACCCCGCCGACCAGCGGTACCGACTCCTCGAAGGTGCCGTCGGGCCGGATCGGGTTGACCATCGGCAGCCCGTAGGCGCGGCAGACCGCCATGTCCTCCTCGCCGAACGCGGGCGCCTGGTGGACCAGGCCGGTGCCGTCCTCGGTGGTGACGTAGTCGGCCAGCACGACGTAGTGGGTGCCGCCGACGACGTCCGGGAAGTCGATCAGGTCGAACGGACGCCGGTACTTCCAGAACTCCATCTCCCGGCCGGTCAGTGTCGCCTCGATCTGCCAGTCGTCGCCGAGCACCTTCTCGGCCAGCGGTTCGGCGACGATCAGGGTCTCGGGCTCGTCACCGAGCCTCGTGGCCACCACGTAGCTGACGTCGGGATGCGCCGCGACGGCGGTGTTGCTGACCAGCGTCCAGGGCGTCGTCGTCCAGACCAGCAGGGACGCCTTGCCCGCCCACGGCCCGGAGGTCAGCGGGAACCGCACGTAGACGCTCGGGTCGACGACGTCCTCGTAGCCCTGGGCGAGCTCATGATCGGACAGCGTCGTGCCGCAGCGCGGGCAGTAAGGCGCGACCCGGTAGTCCTCGACCAGCAGGCCGGCATCGAAGATCTGCTTCAGCGCCCACCAGCAGGATTCGACGAACGAGGCGTCCATCGTCCAGTACGCCTCGTCGAGGTTCACCCAGTAGCCCATCCGGTGGGTGAGCTCGGTGAACTCG
>CALMIQ010000293.1 GCA_937863965.1 uncultured Micropruina sp. | reverse complement strand
TGGCCGCCGAGACCATCGCCGGCGCCGAGACCATGCCGATCAACTACGACATGATCCCGCGGGCCACCTACTGCCAGCCGCAGATCGGTTCCTTCGGCTACACCGAGGAGCAGGCCAAGGAGCGCGGCTACAGCGTCAAGGTCGCCAAATTCCCGTTCAGCGCCAACGGCAAGGCGCACGGCCTGGGCGACGCCAGCGGCTTCGTCAAGATCGTGGCCGACGCCGAGCACAACGAGATCCTGGGCGCGCACATGATCGGCCACGACGTGACCGAGCTGCTGCCCGAACTGACCCTGGCCCAGATGTGGGATCTGACCGCCGACGAGGTGGGCCGCAACATCCACGCCCACCCGACCCTGTCCGAGGCGATGAAGGAGTCCGTGGAAGGCATCGCCGGCCACATGATCAACTTCTGAGCGGAGTGGACGCCCGATGACGATCGGGTGAGTTCTCGGCGAACACGGCCGGGTGGTGCCCGGAGACGTTGCGTCCGGTGGGCACAATGGCGCAATGCCTTCCCGTTCCCTCTTGCCGCTCGTCCTGGCCGCGGTCCTGCTCGCCGGGTGCGGAACTGCGCCCCCCGCTCCGGCCGGGCCGGGCAGCACCGGCGTCCCCGGCAGCACCGCCGTCGCACCGTCGGCCACGCCGCCCGCGCCGTCGAGCTCCACCCCGGTGGCACCACCACCGTCTGCGCCGCCGGCGTCCGAGCTGCCGCGGGGCGGACGGGAGCTGTTCCCGCGCTATCGGCTGTTCGGCTACTCCGGCTATCCCGGCGCGCCCGGACAGGGACGCCTCGGCATCGGCTCCCTGGACGCCCGGATGAAGGAGATCGAGCAGCGCGGCCAGGCGTGGCGGGGCGGCCGGACGCTGCTGCCGGTGATGGAGCTGATCGCGGTCACCGTGCACGGCTCTCCCGGCCGGGACGGCATGTACCGCAGCCGCACGTCCGAGGCGATCATCAAGCGCTGGCACGACGCCGCCACCAGGCACAAGGCGTTGCTGCTGCTCAACATCCAGCCCGGCCGGGCGGACTTCATCGACGAGGTGAAGCACTTCGAGAAGTGGCTGAAGTACCCCAACGTCGGAGTGGCGCTCGACCCCGAATGGGCGGTCGGAAAGGGTCAGGTGCCCGGCCGGGTGTTCGGCAGCACCACCGGCAGGGAACTCAACGACGTCGCGCTCTACCTCTCCCAGCTCACCGCCGCCAACGCCCTGCCGCAGAAGGTGATGCTGTTCCACCAGCTGCACGTCACCATCGTCAAGAAGCCGAAGGACCTCCGGCCGCAACCCGGGGTGGTCTACATCAACTCGGTGGACGGGATCGGGTCGCCGGGCGCCAAGGTCGCCACCTTCCAGCGGGTGATGAAGACCCGGCCCTCCTACGTGCACCCCGGCTTCAAGCTCTTCTACTCCGAGGACGTGAAGACGGGCAAGCGGCTGATGACCGCCAAGGAGGTGCTGCGGCTGAGACCGCAGCCGGAGTACGTCCTGTTCGAGTGACGCCGGTCCGCCCGATCCGTTCGCGCCGCCGGGCAAACGGGCGCATGCTCGCAGGGGAGGGCAGATGCTGCGGATTCGGCTGTTCGGACAGGTGGAGGTGGAGGTCGACGGCGCCAGGCTGACGCCGCCGGCCGGACGCCGCGCCTGGGCCCTGCTGTCCTGGCTGGCGCTGCACCCCGGGCTGAACGCGCGGGCGCGGGTCGCGGCCGCGTTCTGGCCCGACATGCCGGACGCCGCCGCGCGGCAGAACCTGCGCAGCGCCGTGCGGGTGCTCCGGCAGGGACTGACCGAGCCCGGTGCCCGGCACCTGAGGGCGAGCCGGGATCAGCTCGGGCTCGACCCGCCGGGGGAGATCCGGCTCGACCTCGACGAGTTCGCCGACCTCGCCGCCGCCGGCCGGCTGGCCGAGGCCGTCGCGCTCGCCCGGGCCGAGCTGCTGGCCGAGTTCGACGACGACTGGGTGCAGGAGCCCCGCGAGCGGCTTCGCGCCGAGGTGCTCGGTCTGCTCGAACGCCTCGCCCAGGATGCCGAGGCCGATGGCGATCCGGACGCGGCGCTCGCCTGGACCCGCCGGCAGGCCGAACTGGCACCGCAGGCGGAGGAGCCCCAGCGCCGGCTGATGACCCGGCTGGCCCGCGCCGGCGACGTCCCGGCCGCGCTGGCCACCTATGCACGCTTCCGCGACCGGCTCAGGCAGGAGCTCCGGCTGAGCCCGTCCACCCGGCTGCGCCGGCTGGCGGAGGAACTCAGCTGGCGAGGGGCACCGAGCCCGGCGGGCGCCGGGGCGCTGATCGGGCGCGACGACGAGTTGCGGCGGTTGCTGGCCGGATGGCGGCGCGCGCAGGACGGCGAGGGCGTCGTGATCGGCGTCCACGGCGAGCCGGGCGTGGGCAAGACCCGGCTGGCCATGGAGCTGATCCGGCGGGCCCGGGCCGACGCCGCCCGGGTGGCGGTGTGCACCGCCCTCGACCTCGGCGCCGGGACGCCGCTGTCGCTGTGGGCCGAGCTGGTCGGGAACCTGCTCGGTGAGACCGGGGCTGGAGTGGTCTCGAACTTCACGAAGGCTGCTGGCCGGCCCGGCCGTTGCCGTCCAGGTGGTCGAGGTGAGCGAGGAAGTCGTCCGCCGCTTCGTGAACCTCGATCCGCCCGGCGGCAACGTGTTCGTCGACCTCGCGCTCACGTCGTTGCCAATGCTCGGTCCAGAACCAGGCCTGGTCGGCCGGCACCGGCAACGCCGGGCGCAGCTCGATCACGCCGTCGGCCCGCTCGCGGATCTCGACCTGGGCACCAGGCTCGTCCAAGTGGAGACGATGCCGCAGCCCAGCGGGCAACGCGATCACGCCGCGGCGCTGGACGCCGACGTAACCGTGGAATCCCGTGGGTTCAGCCGTCATGGCATTCATGATACCCACCAAGCCGTTAGGCAGCGATGCTGCAAAACGGTTCAACCGGACCTGGCAGGCGCCGAGCCATGCCGGAGGAGTCGAGCCGCATGCCCAACCCAGATTGTCCGATAAGCAGCATTATGTCAGAAGTGACACCTGGTGCGGCGGGATGCTCCTCGTACAGGTTGCAGGCTGGCTAATCAAGCAGTTCGTCAGGGACGACGCCACCGGACGCCCT
>CALMIQ010000292.1 GCA_937863965.1 uncultured Micropruina sp. | reverse complement strand
TCGCGTCAGCCTCATTCAGCAAACCCGCAGCCGGCTTCGGAGTAGGCGTCGGATCGGCCAGCGCCACCCCATCAGGAATCAGACCGGCCACCAAAGCCAGAAACAACACACCAACCAGAACGCGCACACGAACACGCATGGAACGACAAACCCCCGGGGTAGGAACCAGCCCCGAAAATGCCCATGACGGCGTACTGATGACAGACCTACAGACCAGCACGCTGTGGAGACGAACTCGGGGGGTGCGGGGCAAACAAATCTACCCGTCACGCGTCAATGGTGACGAACAAGATGACACCACAGGGCTACACCCAACAGCAAACCCACAGGATAACAATTCCGTAACGAACGGCGTGGCGATCGACCCGGTGGGCGGGGCCCGTGCGCAGTGGACACGTTGGCCGGAGATCCCGGCGTCCGCCGGGATGACGGGGTCCGCCGGGATGACGAGGTCTACCGGGATGACGGGGCCTACCGGGGATGACGGGGCGGACTCCCCTGCGGGGTCGGCAGCCAGTGGCGTCGCTTTGACACGTGGGCCTGGGTCGATCCTGGAGGACGGGACATGACCACCTATTCACATTCCCGCACGAAATGGTATTCCCTTTGGGCGCGACAGTTGTTAGCATCCTGGGCATGAGCGCGATCGCGACCCGCCTGTGTCCGGGTGATCGAATGCGTGGTGACAACGGTCGTTGTCGCCCCGGCTGCTCTGGCTGCGCCTGAACCTTCCGCGTCCGGCGCGCCGCGCCACCTCCTGATCGACCCCCGCACCCGGCCTCGCCCGGCGGCGGTCGTGACGGCAATTCCAGGTCTCCGCCGCGGGATCTGCATTTCGCATACCTATTTCCGGGAGGAATTTCCCATGCCCACATCCGATTCCGACGCGGCCGTCGCGGCCGCTCCCCCCGACGACGCCGGCAAGTTCTCGATCAGCGAGGACTGGCTGGCGGTGGTGGTCGGCCTCGTCCTGCTCGCCCTCGCCCTGACCGGCCTGATTCCGCAGGGGCTGATCCCATGAGCACCCGACACCCCCGCACCGCCGACCCGGGAGCCGAACCGATCCCGGCGTCCGGCCCGATCCCGGCGGCCGCCGTCGACGATCCGGCGCCCCCGGCACCGCCGAACTGGGCCGGCTTCGCCGGCGGCCTGGCCGTCGTGCTGGCCCTCGGCATCGGCACCCACCTGCTCACCGAGGGCGTCCCGGCCTGGAGCAAGGGCACCGCCTTCGGGGCGATCGCCAAGTCCATCGAGTTCCCGATCTACGCGATCGTCCTCGGCCTGCTCGGCAACCTGGTGCTCACCTCGACCGGGCTGCGCGACCGGCTGCTGCCCGGCTTCCGCACCGAGTTCTTCATCAAGACCGGCCTGGTGCTGCTCGGCGCCTCGATCAACTTCGCCGTCATCGTCCGGGCCGCGGGCCCCGCGATCGCCCAGGCGGTGCTGCTGATCAGCTTCGTCTTCTTCTTCACCTGGTGGATCGCCGGCCGGCTGGGGGTCGACGACCGGCTGCGGGCGCTGCTCTCCACCGCGGTCTCGATCTGCGGCGTGAGCGCGGCGATCGCCGCCGCGGGTGCGGTGAAGGCCAAGAAGGAGGACCTCGCCTACACCGCCAGCCTGGTCATCCTGTTCGCCCTGCCGGCGATCTTCATCGTGCCGTGGCTGGCCTCGCTGCTCGGCCTGAGCGATGCCGTCACCGGAGCCTGGATCGGCGGCAACATCGACACCACGGCAGCGGTCACCGCGGCAGGCACCCTGGCCGGCGAGCAGGCACTACAGATCGCCACCATCGTCAAGGTCACCCAGAACGCGCTGCTGGGCGTCGCCGCGATCCTGCTGACGCTGTACTTCACCCTGCGGGTGGAGCGCAACGAGTCCGCCCAGCGGCCCGGTGCGGCCGCCGTGTGGCAGCGGTTCCCGAAGTTCGTGCTGGGCTTCCTGGCCGCCTCCGTGATCACCACGATCTACGCCGGCAGCGTTCCGGCGGCGGTCTCGTCGGCGACCATCGGGGTGGCGAACGACCTGCGCACCTGGTTCCTGATCCTGGCCTTCGTCAGCATCGGGCTGGAGTTCAACGCCTCCAGCATCCGGCGGTTCGGCTGGCGTCCGGTCGCCGCGTTCGGTGCGGCCACCGTGGCCAACCTGGTGATCGGCCTCGGCCTCTCGCTGCTGTTGTTCAGCTCGTTCGTGTTCTGATCGCGGCCAGATCAGTGGGCGGCCGGCGCGTCCGGCCGCCCACTGGTATCACGATTTGCGTCCGGCGGGCTCGGTGGGCAGACTGAGGCCCGTGTTCACCACCGTGTGCTTCCGCGCCAGCCTGCGTCCCGCAGCCTCCGCGATGATGCGCGCGTGCATGTGTCGTCGTTGATCCTCTCGGCTCCGACAGCGCATTCCCGGGTCTGACCCGACCCTGATCCCGCCATCGAGGCCCGGACGTCGTCCGGCCTGCTGTCTGCCGTCCCCGCCGCACCGCGGCCTCCCCGTACCCGCCGACAGACAGAAGGACCATCGTGATCGCAGTCACCGACCTCGAGAAGGTCTACCGACAACCCAACCGTGAGATCCGCGCCCTGGACGGGGTGACGCTGCAGGTGCCCGAGAACTCGGTGCACGGCGTCATCGGCCAGTCCGGTGCCGGCAAGTCGACCCTGGTGCGATGCATCGCGCTGCTCGACCGGCCCACCAGCGGCACCGTCGAGATCAACGGCGCCGACCTCACCGCCGTGCACGCGGCCGAGCTGCGCCGGGCCCGGCGCCGGCTCGGGCTGGTCTTCCAGCACGCCAACCTGTTCGACTCCCGCACCATCGCGGGCAACGTCGCCTACCCGCTCGAACTGGCCGGGGTCGGACGCGCCGAGCGGGCCGCCAAGGCGTCCGAACTGCTCGGGCTGGTCGGGCTCGGCGACGCGGGGCAGGCCTTTCCCGCGCAGCTGTCCGGGGGCCAGCGGCAGCGGGTCGGCATCGCCCGGGCGCTGGCCACCGACCCCGACGTGCTGCTCTGCGACGAGCCGACCAGCGCGCTCGACCCGAAGACCACCGGCGAGATCCTCGACCTGATCGCCGCACTGAAGGCCCGCCTCGGCCTGGCCGTCCTGATCATCACCCACGAGATGACCGTGGTGAAGCGGATCTGCGATTCGGTGTCGCTGCTGCAGGCCGGACGCGTCGTCGAATCCGGCTCGCTGGTCGAGGTGGTGAGCCGCTTCGGCAGCCGGCTGAGCGAACTTCTGCTGGCCCTGCCGCCCACCGCCGACGACACCCCCGACGGCGTCCCGACCATCGAGGTGCTGGACACGGTCGCCCCCGGCGACGTGCCGGCGTTGACCGCGGTCGGCCGCGAACTGGGCGTCGATCTGCCGGTGCTGGCCGGCACCGTCGAGACGCTCGCCGGCATCGCCTTCCAGCGGCACCGGGTGCTCGTCCCGGCGGCGCTCGACCCGGACGACGTGGTGTCGGCCCTGCGCCGGCGCGGCGCCCAGGC
>CALMIQ010000291.1 GCA_937863965.1 uncultured Micropruina sp. | reverse complement strand
CGGTTCCTTTCGTTCGAAACTCGCACGTTGGGGACGGTTCCCGCGCACAAAAGGAACCGTCCCCGGCGTCCCAACAGGAACCGTCCCCGGCGTCCGATCTCGGCGGATCCGACCCGACCGTGGGGCCGGAACGGCGTTGATAGGTTGACCCCCATGACCGTGCAGCCCGTCGCAAGCGACTTCATCCGCGACATCGTCCGGCGGGACAACGAGCAGGGAACCTTCGGCGGCCGCGTCCAGACCCGGTTCCCGCCCGAGCCGAACGGCTACCTGCACATCGGTCACGCGAAGGCGATCGTGGTCGACTTCGGGGTCGCCGAGGACTTCGGCGGGGTGTGCAACCTGCGGCTCGACGACACCAACCCCGACACCGAAGAGACCGAGTACGTCGACTCGATCGTCGCCGACATCGAGTGGCTCGGCTACCACCCGGCGAACGTGCTGCACGCCTCCGACTACTTCGATCAGCTGTACGAGTGGGCCGAGGTGCTGGTGAAGGCCGGCAAGGCCTACGTGGACGACTCCGACAACGAGACCATCTCGGCGCAGCGCGGCGGCTTCGGCAAGCCCGGCATCGAGAGCGCGTTCCGCAACCGCAGCGTCGAGGAGAACCTCGACCTGCTGCGCCGGATGCGGGCCGGCGAGTTTCCGGACGGCTCCCGCGTGCTGCGCGCCAAGGTCGACATGCAGCACGAGAACATGCAGCTGCGCGACCCGGTGATGTACCGCATCCGGCACGCCGACCATCACCGCACCGGCGACACCTGGGACATCTACCCCACCTACGACTGGGCGCACGGGCAGTCCGACGCCATCGAAGGGGTCACGCACTCGATCTGCACGCTCGAGTTCGACACCCACCGGGCGCTCTACGACTGGTACCTGGAGCAGCTGCCGCTGCCCTCGGATCAGCCGAAGCAGATCGAGTTCGCCCGGCTCGAGTTCACCCACACGGTGACCAGCAAGCGCCGGCTGAAGACCCTGGTCGATACCGGCGTCGTGGACGGCTGGGACGACCCGCGCATGCCCACCCTGCGGGCGTTGCGCCGGCGCGGCTACCCGGCCGCCGCGATCCGGGCGTTCTGCCGCGACATCGGCACCACCCGGACGAACAGTCGGCAGTCGATCGAGGCCCTGGAGTCGTACGTCCGGCGCGAGCTGAACGCCACCGCACAGCGCCGGATGGCGGTGCTGAAGCCGCTCAAGCTGGTGCTGACCAACTGGCCCGAGGGCCAGGTCGAGCACTTCGAGGTGGCCAACAACCCCGAGAACCCGGCGGACGGCGTCCGAGAGGTCGCGTTCACCGGTGAACTGTGGATCGAGACGGACGACTTCGCCGAGGTGCCGCCGCCGAAGTTCTTCCGGCTCTCCCCGGGCCGTGAGGTGCGGCTGCGCGGCGCCTACCTGGTCACCGCGACCGACGTGGTCAAGGACGCCGACGGCGTCGTGGTGCAGGTGAACGCCACCTACGATCCAGCCACCCGCGGCGGCAACGCCCCGGACGGACGCCGGGTGAAGTCGACCATGCACTGGGTGTCGGCCGCGCACGCCGTCCCGGGAACGGTCGCGCTCTACGACCGGCTGTTCTCGGCCGCGGTCCCCGGCGAACGCACCGGCGAGCCGCTGGACGACCTGAACCCCGGCTCCCGCGAGCTGCTCGCCGACTGCCGGCTGGAGGCGTCCCTGGCCCAGACCGAACCGGGAGCGGTGGTGCAGTTCGAGCGGCTGGGCTACTTCGCCCACGACCCCGAGCAGCCGATGCTGTTCCACCGGACGGTGGGCCTGCGCGACGAGTGGGCGGCGATCCAGAAGCGCCAGGGAACCCCGAAGCGCTGATCAGACCGAGCTCGCTAGTTGAGCTTGTCGCTGGTTGAGCTTGTCGAAACCTGCGACCGTGGGTTCCGACGCAGACCAGCGACCGGCTTGACCCGCAACGCAATGGGCGCCGGGGAGAATACTCTCGGCGCCCATTGCGCTTCACCTCACAGGATGTGAAGCATCTCCTGGTAGGTGGGCAACGGCCACAGGTCGTCGGCCACCAGTCCCTCCAGCGCGTCTGCAGCTTCGCGGACCGTGAGCATCGCAGGAATCAGCTTCTCCTTGGCGTAGAACGCATGCTCGAAGGTGCCGCCCTCAGGGTGACCGGCGACCAGTTCCTCGAGTGCCGCGACCCCGTTGGTCAGCTTGGTGATCTCGGCAGTAACCGAGTCGAGCATCGTCCGGTCGACCGGAATGTCGACGGCGGCCAGCTTGGCCGCGTTGTCGGCAAGCAGCGCCTGATACCGCAAGGCCGCCGGCAGGATCGCGGTCTTGGCGATCTTGGACGTCTCCGCAGCCTCGACGTCGACGCTCAGCACGTAATGCTCCAAGTACACCTCCATGCGGCTGGCGAGTTCGCGCGGCGAGAGGATCTTGTACTTGTCGAGCATCTCGATCACGGCGGGCTCCTCGAACTGCTTCAGCGCATCGACCGTGGTCTTGAGGTTGAGCAGGCCTCGCTTGGCCGCCTCTTCCTGCCACTCGTCCGAGTACCCGTCGCCGTTGAAGATCACCGCACCGTGCTCGCGGATGATCCCCTGAAGCACCTGCTGCACGGCCTCGTTGAAGTCGACGCCGTCGGCGAGCTGCGACTCCAGTTCGGTGGCGATGAAGTCGAGCGAGTCCGCCATCATCGCGTTGATCGCGACCATGGGACCCGAGATCGACTGGCCCGAGCCGGGAGCACGGAATTCGAAGCGATTGCCGGTGAAGGCGAACGGGCTGGTGCGGTTGCGGTCGCCAGGATCGGCCTTGAGCGGAGGCAGCGTATCGACCCCGACCTCGAGCATGCTCGCCGCCTTGGAACCCGTCACGGAGCCCCCAGCGATCTGGTCGAATACATCCATCAGCTGCTCCCCGAGGAAGATGGAGATGATCGCCGGTGGGGCCTCGTTGGCGCCCAGGCGGAAGTCGTTACTCGCCGAAGCGACGACGGCCCGCAGCAGCCCTCCGAACTTGTGCACGCCGCGAATGATCGCGGCGCAGAAGATGAGGAACTGTGCGTTCTCGTGGGGGGTGTCACCGGGATTGAGCAAGTTGCCCTGCGTGCTGTTGCCGAGCGAGAAGTTGACGTGCTTGCCCGAGCCGTTGACGCCGGCGAACGGCTTCTCGTGCAGCAGGCAGGTCATCCCGTAGCGCTCGGCCACCTTGCGCAGCGTGGTCATCATCAACTGCTGATGGTCGTGGGCCAGGTTGGCCTTCTCGAACAGCGGCGCGATCTCGAACTGGCCGGGGGCGACCTCGTTGTGGCGGGTCTTGGCCAGAATGCCCTGCTTGAACAGTTCGCGGTCGACCTCGATCATGTAGGCCAGCACGCGCTCTGGAATGGCACCGAAGTAGTGGTCGTCGAACTGCTGCCCCTTCGCAGGCTTGGCCCCGAACAGCGTCCTGCCCGCGCTCATCAGGTCGGGCCGGGCGACGAAGAAATTCTCGTCGATCAGGAAGTACTCCTGCTCGGCCCCCGCGTAGGAAACCACCGTGTCGACATCGGTGTGCCCGAACAGCTTCAGCACCCGCGCCGCGTGTACACCCATCGCCTGTTGGGAGCGCAGCAGCGGCGTCTTCTTGTCGAGTGCTTCACCCGTCCACGAAACGAAGATCGTCGGAATGCACAGCGTGTTGCCGTTCGGGTTCTCCAGAATGTAGGCCGGGCTGGTCACGTCCCAGGCGGTGTAACCACGGGCCTCGAACGTGCCTCGGATGCCGCCGTTCGGAAAGCTGGAGGCATCCGGCTCACCCTGGAGCAGGGTCTTGCCGGTGAACTGAGCCAGCGAGCTGCCGTTGTTGTCGGGCTCGAGGAATGAGTCGTGCTTCTCGGCGGTCAGGCCGGTCAGCGGGTAGAACACATGCGCGTAATGCGAGGCACCGTTCTCCTGCGCCCAGTCACGCATCGCCGAGGCCACCGAGTCGGCGAGCGACGAATCGAGCCGTGCGCCCTTGTCGATGGTCAGTTGGATGGACTCGAACACAGACTTCGGAAGCCGGCCGCGCATCTCGGACGCATCGAAGACGTTCTGCCCGAACAAACGCCCCAGCGGTTCGGTGAAATCCTTCTCTGGAATCTCGTAGTCGGTGACGGCCTTGATCGCACTACGTCGCGTCGCACTTCCACTCATGGGTTCTCCTCCGGTTGGGCTATGTCGAAAGAGCACACCAACTCAAGCGGGTACCCAATCTCGGCCGACAGTACTGAGTTGTCTTTGCGAAGGGGTTTCCGGGGTGTAACGCCGAAGCAACGAATCGCTTGACGTCATCCAGCAATATCTTCGGCGGGTGATTTCTGGCTCATCACAAACGAGGGTGTGGCGGGGGTGTGATCGACAGCGGCGCGTCGGTGCCGGGTTGAGGGTCGAGGTCTTCCGATGATGGGAGTTCTCACACAACCCGTCTGGAAGACCTCGACGTGCCTCACGCTACCTTCGCTTGCCCTGACCTGACCACGTTCTGCCGCGTCGACGAACTCGGTTTGGTGGTGGTCGGGCAACGGCTCGAACCTGGCCGGGCGGTGCTGGCTTGCCGGGTCGTCGAGCCCGACCAGTGGTGCCACCGTTGCGGTTGCCAGGGCACGGCGTGCGGCACGGTGGTCCGCCGGCTCGCCCACGAACCGCTCGGGTGGCGACCCACGATCCTGGAGGTCACTATCCGCCACTGGGTGCGGACACGTGTGGCGGCAGGACACCACGAAGGCCGCCGAGCCGCGGGCGAAGCTGTCCCGGCGCGGGCTGCGGTGGGCGCTGGAGGGCATCGTGGTGCAGCACCTCACCGTGGCCCGGATCGCCGAAGGGCTGGACGTCAGTTGGAACACCGCCAACGACGCGGTGCTGGCCGAAGGGAAGCGGGTGCTGATCAACGATCTAGGCCGGTTCGAGGGTGTCACCACGATCGGGGTCGACGAGCACGTGTGGAGGCACACGCGTAAGGGCGACAAGTACGTCACCGTGATCATCGACCTGACCGGGCCACGCACCGGCAACGGTCCAGCCAGGCTGCTCGACATGGTCGAGGGCCGCTCCAAGAGCGTGTTCGCCACCTGGCTCGCTGAACGCGACCAAGCCTGGCGAGACCGGGTGGAGGTGGTCGCGATGGACGGCTTCACCGGCTTCAAGACCGCCACCAGCGAGGAGTTGCC
>CALMIQ010000290.1 GCA_937863965.1 uncultured Micropruina sp. | reverse complement strand
GTTCGCACGTCCGGGGACGGTTCTCCACGTGCGAAACTCGAATCTCGGGGACGGTTCTTCGCGGCCTGCTGCTTGGCGACGAAGGCATCCGCACATCAGGAACCGTCCCCAGGGTGCGAGTGACGCACGAAAGAGAACCGTCCCCGGGATGCGAGTTTCGCACGAAGAAGAACCGTCCCTGCTGCGGCCGCTGCGGCTCGGTCAGCGGCCGCGCCGGTGCAGCTTGACGATCAGCGCGTCGCGATGCACGACCTCGCGGTCGAACTCGGGCCCGCGCTCCTCCACCAGGGTGTGCGTGCTCTTGCCCAGGATGCCGGGCAGGTCGGCGGCGTCGTAGTTGACGATGCCGCGGGCCACCACCGAACCGGACGGGTCGACCAGCCGCACCGGTTCGCCGGCCAGGAAGTCGCCGTGCACGGCGGTCACCCCGGCCGGCAGCAGGGACGCCTTGCGCTCCAGGACGGCGTGCACCGCGCCCTCGTCCAGCACCAGGTCGCCCTTCGCCTGGGAGGCGTAGGCCAGCCACATCAGCCGGCGGGACCGCTTCTTGCCGGTCGGGTGGAAGATCGTGCCGACATCGTCGCCGGCCAGCGCCGCGGCATGGTCGTTGGCGTGGGCCAGCACCACGGCGATGCCGCCTGCGGTGGCGATCCGGGCGGCCTGCAGCTTGGTGGTCATCCCGCCGGTGCCCACGGCGGTGCCGATCCGGGAGGTGTCGACCTCCAGGTCGTCCACGTCGGCCACCTCGGCGATCCGCTCCGCGCCCGGTTCCGCCGGGTGCCGGGTGTAGAGGGCGTCCACGTCCGAGAGCAGCACCAGCGCGTCGGCCCCCACCAGGTGGGCGACCAGTGCGGCCAGCCGGTCGTTGTCGCCGAACCTGATCTCGTGCGTGGCGACGGTGTCGTTCTCGTTGACCACGGGGACGGCGCCGAGCTGGAGCAGCCGGGTGAAGGTGCGCAGCGCGTTGCGGTAGTGGGACTGGCGGGTGAGGTCGTCGACGGTGAGCAGCACCTGGCCGACCACCAGCGAGTGCGCGGCGAACAGGGCGTCGTAGCGCTCGATCAGCAGCCCCTGACCCACGGACGCCGCCGCCTGCTGACTGGCCAGGTCGCGGGGCCGATGCCGCATGCCGAGCGCGGGCATGCCGGCCGCGACCGCGCCGGAGGAGACCAGGACGATGTCGCGCCCGGACTGCCGGAGCCGGGCCAGGGTGCCGACCAGCTGGTGCATCCGGTCGGTGTTCAGCCCGCGGCGTCCGGTCAGCGACGACGAGCCGATCTTGACCACGATCCGCTGGGCGTCCGCGATCCGCTCCCTGCCGCTCACCGCTCGTCCTCCTCCTCGACCGGCTCCGCCGACACGTCGTCCTGGCCGGCGTAGCCGTCCTGGGCAACCCGGGTCAGCTGCTCGGCCTCCTTGGCCGCGTGATACTCGGCGTCCAGCCGGCGGCGGCGTTTGACCGATTCGCGCTCGGTGAACAGCCGCTGGTCCTCGCCGCGCCGGGACAGCAGCTCGGCGCCGATCTCGACCTGGGGTGCGAAGTCGAACACCACCGGGTGCTCCCCGGAGCCGATCGCGACCGCATCACCGGCCCGGGCGCCGAGCGCCAGCAGTTCCTCCTCGATGCCCAGCCGGGCGAACCGGTCGGCCAGGTACCCGACCGCCTCACCGTTGCCGAAGTCGGTCTGCCGCACCCAGCGTTCCGGCTTGTCGCCGCGCACCCGCCAGACGAAGCCGCCCTCACCGTCGCCCTGTCGCCGGATGGTGAACTCGGGGCCGCCGGCCACCGGGGCGGGCCGGATCACGATCCGTTTCGGCTCCGGCTTGGGCGCCTCGGCCCGGCGCCGGGCGACCTGATCGGCCATCGCGAAGGTGAGCGCCCGCAGCCCCTCGCCGGTCTTGGTCGAGATCGCGAAGGTGGGCAGACCCCGGGCCTCCAGGTCGGGCCGCACCATCTCGGCCAACTCGGCGGCGTCGCCGACGTCCACCTTGTTCAGGGCCACCATCCGGGGCCGGTCCTCCAGCCCGCCGTGGGCGTTCAGCTCGCCCTCGATGACGTCCAGATCGGTCAGCGGGTCGCGTCCGGGCTCGTAGGTGGCGCAGTCGATGACGTGGACGATGGCCAGGCACCGCTCGATGTGCCGCAGGAAGTCGTGCCCCAGGCCACGGCCCTCGGATGCCCCCTCGATCAACCCGGGCACGTCGGCGACGGTGAACGTGACGTCGCCGGCGACCACCACGCCGAGGTTGGGCACCAGGGTGGTGAACGGGTAGTCGGCGATCTTCGGACGCGCCCGGCTGATCGCCGCGATCAGCGACGACTTGCCGGCGCTCGGGAAGCCGACCAGCCCGACGTCGGCCAGCACCTTGAGCTCGAGCGTCACCCGTCGGGCCTCGCCCTCCTCGCCGAGCAGCGCGAACCCGGGCGCCTTGCGGCTGGCGGACGCCAGCGCGGCGTTGCCCAGCCCCCCGCGTCCGCCGGCGGCGACCACCACCTCGGCGTCGGCGCCGACCAGGTCGGCGAGGATCTCGCCGGTGTCCGCGTCGCTGACCACGGTGCCGTCCGGCACGGCCAGGACGATGTCGTCACCGTTGGCGCCGTTGGCGTGATCGCCCTTGCCGGGCTGGCCGTTGGACGCCCGGCGCTGGGACTGCCGGTGGTACTCGACCAGGGTCGTCAGGCCGGGATCGACGCGCAGGACGACCGAGCCGCCGTTGCCGCCGTTGCCGCCGTCCGGGCCGCCGAGCGGCTTGAACTTCTCCCGGTGGATGGACGCGCAGCCGTGTCCGCCGTTGCCGCCGGCGACCGTCAGGGTCGCGGAGTCGACGAAGGAGGGAATGGCCATGGCGAGAACTTCCGGGTGCGGGTGCGTGGGGCGGCGGGCCGCCGCCTCTCATCGTCGCACAGCGGCCAACCGGCTCGCGCACCGGCTCACAGGGCCGGCCGGTCAGCGGTCGTCGGGCGGCGCCCAGATGCTCGGGTCGGCGGGACGCCGGTAGGCCCCGTCCTCGGTGTCCGCCGGACGCCGGAACATGCTGTCGTCGAACTCGCCCGGGTCGTCCGGGGTGGCTGAGCCGGCGTTCGGGGTGTGCGGGCCGGCGCCCGGCGTCTCCGGGACGGCGCCCGGTGGTGCCGGGATGGCGTCCGGGGCGCCCGGACCGGCATGCGGTGCGTCGCCGAGGTCGTCCGGCGCCGGCGCGGCCCGCACGGCGTCCCGGCCGCGCCGCAGCCACAGGACGCCGATGACCGACGTCGCACCGACCAGCACGCCACCGGTCAGCCACCACACCCACAGCGGCGGCCCGGGGTGGGTGAGCGCGGCGAACCGCAGACCTCCGGGAAGCTCCAGCACCTCCGGGTCGGTGATCCGGAGCTCGGTGCCGGACGCCGCGCCGCCGTTGTTCTCGACGACCTGGCCGGGCAGCCCGACGGTGACGTCCACGGCGTCGAGTTCGTTCTCGCCGGTCATGCCACCCGGCCCCTCGACCGGGATCTGGAGCGGGTTGAACACGACCGTGATGTACTCCCCGGCCGTGGCCACCCCGAACGCCCAGCCGAACTGGCTCGGCTCGACCGTGCCCAGGTACCGGCAGGAGGTCACGACACCGTTGGCATCGACGCCGGGCGTCGTCGACAGGCCGGCGAGGTCCGAGGTGCAGTAGGGGCTGCGCCGGCCGTGCACCGTCACGTCGACGTCGACGGCGTTGGTCGAGCGGACGTCGATCCGGCCCTCCACCCGACACCCGGTCATGGTCAGCAGGGCCAGGCCCAGCACCACGAGCGCCCGCCAACGTGTCATTGGCGAAGGCTACCCGCCGGGTGCGCTCGATCGGGATGCCGGGCCGTCACCGGCCGGGCGGGCCGTCCGCCGAGGGCGCCCAGCGGGAGTCGTCCGGACGACCCGGCCCGACGTCCGGACGCTCGTCCCGCGCGGATCCCGCGTCCGGCCGTTCGTCCCGCGCGGGTCCGGCCGGGGCGGGATCGGCCTCCATGCGCGGCGGGTCGCCGACCGACCCGCCGACCGGGGATCCGGCTGACCCGCCGGCCGGGGATCCGACTGACCCGCCGGCCGGGGATCCGGCCGACCCGCCGGCCCGGACGCCGGCTGACGCGCCGCCGTCCGTATCGGCGGAGCGTGCCTGGCCGCGGCGCCGCAACGACCACAACACGCCGATCGCGAGCCCGGCGACCAGCCCGAAGAGCGGTCCGAGGACCGACCAGGCGGGCCCGGGGTGGTCCAGCGCCGTGGCCTGCAGACCGTGCGGGCGGGCGAGCTGCCCGGCGTCCACGAAACGCACGGACGAGCCGTCCACGGCACCGTTCGCGCCGAGCACCCGGCCCGGGAAGGCGACGGTGAGATCCAGGTCGTCGATGGTGAGCCGGGCGTCGCCGATCGGCAGTCGTCCGTCCGGCCCGATCGCCAACGGGTTGTACCCGAACGAGAGATACTCCCCGGCCGCGGTGAGGGTGAGGTGGCGGCTCAGCCGGGCGGGATGGGTCACCCCGCGGACCCGGCAGGTGAGCCGTCCGTCGGGTGTGACGCCCGGGAGGGTCTCGAGCGGGAAGTTGGGACCCCAGGCGTGCGGATTGCACGGTGCCTGCTCGTAGGACACGTCGACGAAGACCAGGTCGACCGCCACCTCCTCAGCCGACCGGACGTCGACCGTGCCGCTCGCCCGGCACCCGGCCAGCAACACCGCCAGCACGGACACCAGGACAACCGATTGGCGTCGCGCGTCGAATCTCATGGGCTGCTCCCCGGAGGTGAGACCTCCTCCCATGGTGGCACGGGGCCTGGCAGGGCCCCGGCCGGGCATCCCAGGGTCCTCGCTCTCGCGTCCTCGCGGGCATCCCGGTCGTCGGCGGCATCCCCAGGATCCTCGCCCGGGTTCCTCCAGGAGTCCCGGGTCGCCGCGGGCACGACGAAGGGCGGCCCCGTGCGGGGCCGCCCTTGTCGGAGTCTCTTCGCCTACTCGGCGATCGCCACGTTGACGACCTTGCGGCCGCGCCGGGTGCCGAACTCGACGACGCCCGCCCGCAGCGCGAACAGCGTGTCGTCGCCGCCGCGGCCCACACCCTCACCGGGGTGGAAATGGGTGCCGCGCTGGCGGACCAGGATCTCGCCGGCATTGACGGCCTGGCCGCCGAAACGCTTGACGCCCAGCCGCTGGGAGTTGGAGTCGCGCCCGTTGCGGGAGCTGGATGCGCCCTTCTTGTGTGCCATCTCGTGCTACCTCAGCCTTCGATTCCGGTGACCTTGACCTGGGTGTACTTCTGCCGGTGGCCCTGGCGCTTCTTGTACCCGGTCTTGTTCTTGTACTTCAGGATGCGGATCTTCTCACCCTTGGTCTGACCCAACACCTCGGCGCTGACGCTGACCTTGGCCAGCTTCTTGGCCTCGGTGGTGATGGACTCGCCGTCGACGATCATCAGCGGGGTCAGCGCAACGCTGTCACCCACCGCCGCGTCGACCTTGTCGATCTCCAGGACATCGCCGACGGCAACCTTGTGCTGGCGGCCGCCACTGCGCACGATCGCGTACACGCCTGACCCACTCTCTTCGATCTCGATGAATGCAGGTGCTCCGATGGACGGGCAATCCGGACGAACCGGCATCAGCCGACAGGCCCACGGGCACCGAGGGTCAAGACTACGTGCCCAGCCGGAAACGGGTCAAACCGAGTCCCAACGGCGCTCTCCGAGTCCGGGCTCCGGGCTTCCCGGCCTCGCTCGTGTCCCCCGCACCACAGGGCGGAGATACCGAGCCGCCGGGACGCCGGCGCCTCCGGCGGCCAGGTGCCGGCGAGACCGAAGCAAGAGGGCCTACTCGGTGGTCACCTCGACGACGCTCGCGCCCTCGGCCGCGCGCTGCACCGCCGCGCAGCCCTGCTTGGCGCCCGCCAGGCTGGTGTATGCCTGGCCGGTCGCGACCACCTCACCGTTGCCGGCCTTCAACCGGAACCGGAATTTGCCGCCCGCGTCCTGGTAGACCTCGAACTTGCCTGCCATCGGTACTCCTGTCCACACCGCGTCGGACGACCATCGTCCGTTGTCATCGTAGGACCGGACGCCGAGCGAACACCAGAGTGGCGCCGGCCGGCTCGGGCGTCCCGGGCGGTGCGGCAGGATGGGCGGGTGAGCGATGTCGTCCATGTCATGCGTCCCGACGGGAATCTGCCGGTGCGCCGCTGGTTGCCCGCATCCGGCGGCGGGCCGGGAATCCTGGTGCTGCAGGAGATCTTCGGGGTGAGCCCCTACATCGAGCGGCGCTGCGCCGACCTGGCCGAGGCCGGCTATCTGGTCTACGCGCCCGAGCTGTACTTCCGGCTGGGCCGGATGACCTTCGACGAGAACAGCCCCAGCTACGTCCAGGAGGGCATGGGCGCCGCGCAGCGGCTGGACTGGGAGCAGACCACCGCGGACGCCTCCGCCACCCTCGATGCGCTCCGGGCGGCGTCCGGGGTCACCGGGAAGGTCGCGATCCTGGGCTTCTGCTTCGGCGGCGGGCTCGGTTTCCAGGTGGCGGCCCGGAACCCCCCGGACACCCTGGTCTCCTACTACGGGTCGGCCATTCCGGGCCTGCTCGCGCTGGCGCCGCAGGTGACCTGCCCGAGCCTGCATCACTGGGGGCTGGGCGACAGCTTCTTCCCGCCCGCGGTGGTCGAGCAGGTTCGCGAAGCGGTCAGCGGCCCCGCGGTCGAGTTCCACACCTACGAGGGCGCCGAACATGCCTTCGACAATCCGCACCCGCTGTTCTTCCACCCCGCGGCGTCCGGCCTGGCCTGGACCCGGACACTCGCCTTCCTGGCCCGCCAGCTCGGGCAGTGATCCGCGCCGCGGCGATATCACCACCACGAGAAATACCGCTTGGCACACTCGATGACGGGCACCCCGCTGCGAAATCGTTTCAGCTCGTCATCGAGTGTGTGCAATCCGTATTCAGCGGTTGGCGAAATCGGTGGCCGGGTCACCACCCCTGGGGGTCGGACCGGCGCCGATCGTCGCCGCCGGGACGGCCCGAGTCGGTGAAGCCGCGGATCCGGTCGGCCAGCCAGTCGCGGGCCTGACCGAGCCCGTGGCCGAGGTCGGAGAAGATCCGCCCGAGGCTCTCGTCGAAGCGGGCGAACTCCTCGGAGTAGTGCCGCGCCGCGGCCGCCGCCTCGGCCGACATGCTGGCGGCCGCGTCGTCCTCGCGCCGCGGGTAGTCGCCGTCCAGGATGGCCCGGTAGCCGCCGGAGGCCACCCACCGATCGAGATCACCGGCCCGGACGACGGCGAACGGATGGGTCATCGTCTCCACCATCAGCACCCGCAGCAGCACGTCCCGGACGTCGTCGTTGGCCTGGTACTCGACGGCCTGCGCCAGGAACGCCTCGGCGTCGAGCTCGTCGATCTTCCCGCCGGAGGCCATCTTCATGTGGGCGCGCAGGGCGGCCTCCGGCTGCTGGCCGGCCAGCAGCCCGGCGCGATCCCCCGACAGTTCGGACTTGCGCTGCCACTCCAGCAGCGCGGCGACCAGGGCACGGACGCCGAGCGCCCCGAAGGGGATGATGAGCGCCGTGTTGGACAGCGCCAGCAGCACGCCCAGCATGGTGCGGTAGACGGCATGCCCGCTGAGCACGTGACCGAGTTCGTGGCCCAGCACGAAGCGCAGCTCGTCGTCGTCCATCACGTCGACCAGGCCGGAGTTGAGCACGATCACCGGCTTGTCCAGGCCGATCGCCATGGCGTTGATGATCGGGTCGGCCCGGATGAACAACTCGGGCAACGGCCCGGCGTCCAGGGCCTCCCCGGCCTCGCGGTAGAGCCGGTACACCCGCGCGAACTGGCGCTCGTCGGCGCGCACGGCGGAGCCGAGCAGCAGCATCCGGATGGCTCGTTCGTTGAGGAAGCCGGACAGTTGCTTGAGGATCACATCGAAGCCGCGCAGCTTGCGCAGCGCCACCAGGGCGCCGCGATCGGCCGGGTGCTCCCAGGCCCGCGAGCTGATCGACGACAGTCGGACGCGTGGAGTCTCGCTCATGGCGTCCAGTTTGCCCTGCCACCGCACCACCCGAAGGCGGTAGGTTTCTGACTACACCCTTTGGTGGGCAGCACGGTTTCCCGTGCTGCGCAGTATCACCGGGACATCGGGGGTCTCCTGACGAATGTGGGAACAAGGACGCTGATGGCTGCATCGACAGTGGCGGGAAACTCGGACGCGGCGGAGGCCTCGGTCTGGGTGCGCGCCGCCGCGTGCTTCCAGCGCTGGCAGGCCGGCGAGTCCGCCGGCCTGGACGAGCTCGTCCGGCTGATGACGCCCGTGCTGTGGCACACGGTGCGGGCCTACGGTCTGAGCCAGGCAGCGGCGGAGGACGCCGTCCAGAACACCTGGCTGGCGCTGGTCCGCAACGGGCATCAGGTCGCCGAGCCGGCCGCGATCGGCGGTTGGCTGCTGACCACCGCCCGCCGGACGGCGTGGCGGACCAAGTCCACGGACGGCAAGACGACGGCGGTCGAGGACACCCAGCTCGCGGCCGGGCTGCCGCCGTCCGTCGCCGCCGAGACCAGCGCCCTGGAGGAACTCAGCGGATCGGTCCTGTGGGAGCACGTCCGGGCGCTCGACGAGCGGTGCCAGCGGCTGCTGCGCATCGTCGCCTTCGACGACCGTCCCGATTACGCGGGCCTCGCCCAGAACCTGGGAATGCCCATCGGCAGCATCGGCCCGACCCGGCGCCGCTGCCTCGACAAACTGCGCAGCTCGCTGGAGAAAGGTGGCCAACTGTGAACGCCGAGGAACGTGACCCGCTGTTGGTCGCCATCAAGAAGATGTATTCCGAACTCGACCCGCCACCGGCGGGTCTGACCGAACGGGTGCTGGTCGCGCTCGCCGTGGACGACCTCGACCTGGAGTACGAACTGCTCACCATGGTGCACCGCTCGCAGCAACTGGCCGGCGTCCGCAGCGGAGACGACCAGAAGCTGGTGATGGAGTTCACCGCCCCCGGCGTCACCGTGATGCTGCGGATCAGCCCGGTGGACGCCGGACATCGCCGGATCGACGGCTGGGTGACCCGCACCGCGGACGCGAAGGCGGATGCGCCCGAGCTGACCGCCTCGCTGTGGCAGGAGCACGGCACCCACACCGCGCCGGTCGGCGCCCACGGTCGCTTCGAGTTCGGCAGCATCCCGCATGGGCTCACCCGTCTCGACCTGGCCGCCGATAACGACTCCGCCTTCCGAACCACGCTCTTCGAGATCTGAGCGAGTCGTCGGAGCTTCCAAGAAACCAGCTGCCCTACCCCCGAGGAACGATCGTGACCGACTATTCCAAGCCCGAGCCGACCGAGCCCCAGAAGGTCGCGCAGTCGCCCCGCGACCCGATGGACCGCGATCCTGTGGTGCCGCCCCGCTCGATGATCGAGCCGCTGTCGGGACGTGTGCTCGATCCCGGCACGGCCATGACGGTCGAAGGGATCACTCCGCGACCCACCGTATATGTGGGGACGTCGCTGATGGTCGCCCTGGATCGGCTCGATGACGTCCTGCCGATCCTGCAGAAGGTGGGCGAGCTCAAGGGCTGGACCGTGCGCGTCGACGACGCCTTCCGTTCGCCTCGGGTGACCGTGCCCGACCCGAAGGACCCGAAGAACCGCATCACGCTCGGGCTGGCCCGGCTGGTGTTGGGGGTCAGCCCTGGCGTGGCTGCCTCGTCACCGGACGCCTGGGTGCTGCTGCAACTCGCGCGAGCCGAGGCCGGCGTCCAGGCCATGATCGGCGTCGGCCTCGACCACCTGATGATGACCTCCCCGATGTGGGAGCCCCATCCCATGTGGGAGCCGCACCCCATGTGGGAGCCGCATCCCATGTGGGAACCGCACGGTGGTACGTCCAGCTACGCCCGTCAAGGGACCGGCGGACGCCAGCCGGTCAGGTACGTCGGAGAACCCCCGACCCGCCACTCGGACTGCAAGGTGCGCCCGCACGTCGCGATCCTCGACACGGGGGTTGGCCAACACCCGTGGCTCGATCGCGCGGTGACGGAGGACGCGCCTTTGCTGGTGCCCCTCGACCCGGCGACTGACCCAGAGGAGTTCGGCGATCTCGCCGGCCCGCTCGATGGCGCCCTCGACACCAACTCGGGCCACGGCACCTTCATCGCCGGCCTGATCCATCAAGCCTGCCCCGACGCGGACATCTACTCCTGGCGCATCGTCGACTCGGAAGGACCGATCCCAGAGACCCGGGTGATGACCGCACTGATCGGAGTCGTCGGTCTTGTGCAGAAGTACTACGACAAGGAGCCGGGCGGACTGCGGATCGACGTACTCAGCCTTTCGCTCGGGTTCTTCCACGAGTCGGATGAAGACACCCTCACCGAATATCTGCTGGGTAGCCTGTTGGGGTCTCTCGGCGTGATGGGCACCACGGTGGTGTGCGCAGCCGGAAACGAGTCGACCGCTCGTCCGCAGTACCCGGCGGCGCTGGGGCCATGGCGTCCCGCAGAGGGTGGGCTCGAGAAGGTCGACTCCTTCCGGCTACCCATCGTCTCCGTGGGCGCGCTCAACCCGAACGACACCGAAGCGCTGTTCAGCAACACCGGTCCATGGGTTCGGTCATGGGCATCCGGGGCCTCGGTGGTCAGCACGATGCCATCGCTGCAGGGCGGCTACTTGCCGCGAGCGAGGATCAAGTACGACGGCCACATCCGCGAGAGCATCGATCCGGATGACTACACGGGTCAGTTCGCCGTCTGGAGCGGAACCTCGTTCTCCGCGCCGCTGGTGGCCGGCCGAGTCGCGAAGCACCTGCTCGACAGCATGCCCGAGAGCGAGGAGGAGCATCGGGCGACAGTGCTGAACCGCGCCTGGAACGCCGTATCTATGGTCTCCGACATCATGGCACCATGAGGGGATGCTGACGGCCCTCGAACTCCACGAGCAGGCCCGCGCAGCAAACAACGCCTGGCGCTTCCGGTTGGCACGCCGACTTCTCCTGAAAGCGCGTGAACGCGCCAACGATGCCCCCACGCGCGCCATCGTCGAAGGCACCCTTGGATTCGTTGAAGCCGAACTGGGCGATCGTCGTGCCGGGCTCGCGCTGATCGACAATGCCTTGTCAGTTCGGGACGCCCTGCCCGCCTTCGAGGTCGGCAAACTCTTGGCCCAGCGGGCACTCATTCGCACTCGCCTCGGGCAAGCCCGCCAAGCACTGGGTGACTACAACCAAGCGATCCCATTATTGGCGGACCGTGCCGACGAACTCGGGAGAGCACGGCTGAACCGGGGGAGCCTGCACTTGCAGCTGGGTTCGATGATGGAGGCGATCGCAGATTTCGAGGTGGCTTCCGCGGCCTTGGACGACGCCGGGCTGTCCGTTTCAGCAGCCAAGGCTCGCCACAACCTCGGCTACGCGGCGATGATGACCGGTCAGCTTGCCCGTGCATTGCAGGTGATGGACGCCGAGGCGGCACTGCTGCGACCGGTCTCAGTGGAGAGCGCCGCCGTCTCCGATCAGGATCGCGGCGAGGCCTTGCTGGCCGCAGGCATGCATGACGAGGGCAGGCGAAATCTGCGGCAGGCCGCCGAGCTCTTCGGTCGCAAGAGATGGCGCCGTGCGCAGGCGGAAGCCGAGTTGGCGCTCGCTCGGACCTGGGTCGTCGACGACCCCACGCTCGCCGCCAGGCTCGCGCGGCGCGCCGGTCGCCGATTCGTCCAGACCGGGGCGCCCGCCCGCACCCTGCAGTGTGAGGCGGTCGAGATGGCCAGCAACATCGAGCGCGGCCGAGGCTCCAGCAAACAGACTGCCCACTTGGCTAGCCGCCTCGCCCGGCAAGGCCTCCGTCGGGACTCCACCTGGATGAGGGTCTACGCCGCCCAGGCGGCATTGGCGGAGGATGGCACTCCCGTCCGGCTGCGGGTTCCACGCAGCGCGGGACTCAGCACCCGGCTGCTCGCTCACGAAGTGCGCGCCCGGGCACGACGACGTCCGGGTGATGCCCTGCGGGTGCTTCGCGCGGGACTGGACGAGTTGCATCAGTGGCAGGCCACCTTCGGTAGCCTCGATCTGCAGACCGCGACGGTCAGTCATGGTGAACGCCTGGCGCAGCGCGGTCTCGAGTTGGCCGTTCAGAGCGGCCAGCCGGCTCTGGTCTACGAGTGGGTCGAGTGGCTGGATGCCGTGTCGACCCGGATCGTCCCGCTGCGGCCTCCGGCCGACCCCGAAGCGGCCGCCGATCTGACCGAACTGCGGGTGCTCGCCCAGCGACGCCCCGAACCGGGGACGCCCGACGCCGAGCGACAGGTCGAGCTGCTCGACAGGGTGCGCAGGCGTGCCTGGACCGACCGGGGTTCGGCCAGCGTGCAGCCGATCGTCGGCCTCGATCGGTTGCAGGCAGAGTTGGCGGCCACTGCAGCCACACTCCTCGCACTCCTGGCCGTCGGCCACACGGCCTGGGCGCTCGTCATCACCCCGACGCGAGCGGGTCTGGTCGAACTCGGACCCACGGAGGGCATCCGTGCGGCGCTGTCAGGCCTCGCTGCAGACCTGGACATGGCGGCCGCCGACCTGCCGCCGGTCATCGCCGCCAGCGTGCGTGACAGCCTTCGGGACCGGTTGGCGCACCTCGACGATCTGGTCCTCGCCCCGCTCGCGAACCAACTCCGGGGCGAACGCGTGGTGATCAATCCGACTGGCCTGTTCTCCGGCATCGCGTGGACGCTGCTGCCCAGCCTGCGAGGAAGGGCCGTCACCATTCCGCGGAGTGCTTCGGAGTGGGTGAGCCAAAGCACACGTGTCCACGAGTATGCGACGGCCGGCTTCGTGGCGGGGCCGAGGCTGGCCCGTGCCGCGGACGAGGTCGCCGCGGCGTCGAGGCATTGGACCGGTGCGACCACGCTGACCGGGACCGAGGCCTCTGCCGCGAGCGTCAGTGAACTCGCCGGACGGGTCGACCTGTTGCACCTGGCGGCGCACGGGCATCATGTCGCGGAGAACCCGCTGTTCTCCAATCTCGAACTGGTGGACGGCCCGTGGTTCGGCTACGACCTCGACCAGTTGCCGCAGATACCGGAGACCGTGATCCTGTCGGCCTGTGAGTTGGGTGCGACCACGATCCGCCGGGGGGACGAGTTGCTCGGCCTGACCACCGCCTGGCTGCATGCCGGCGCGCGCTGCGTGATCGCATCGCCGGCGAGCGTGTCGGACGAGGTCGCGGCCGCGATCCTGCCCGACATGCACGCCCAGCTGGCAAAGGGGTTGCCGCCCGCGGACGCCCTGGCCGCGGCGACCGCCGCCCACCCGGACCTGCTCTCGACCTTCCAGTGCTACGGCGCGGGTTGGTGACCGTCGGCTGGACCCTCACACGCCGACGAACCCGGCGACCGCCTCGACGATCCGCTTCCTAACGTCTGCTCGGCGGTTGAACGAGTGCGTCCCCGGCATGGTGACGATCTGCATCAGGCGTTGTGGATCACTGGTCGAAGATGCTGAAGTCGGCCTGACGGCGCCGCTGGTCTCGACCAGTTCGACCGACGGGGCATCGACCGATCGGAACTTCTCGGCGGCGGCGCGCACCTCGTCCGGCGAACCGAACGGGTCCCGCTCGCCCTGAAGCACCAGCACCGGGCCGGCGACGCTCGCCAGCTCGGCGACCCGGGACGCCTCCGGCTTGCCCGGCGGGTGCAGCGGGAACGCCAGGCAGACCACCCCGGCCTGCCGTTCGTCGAAGCACCGGCAGGCGACCCGGGCACCGGCGCTGCGTCCGCCGACCCACAGCGGCAGGCCGGGGTACTCCCCCGCCGCCCAGTCCAGCGCCGGGCGCCAGCCCTGATCGAGCGTCGGCGGGCGCGACCCGATCCGCTTGCCGGCCACCCGCCAGGGCTGCTCGTGCAGCGCGACCGCGACGCCCCGGGACGGTAGGGCGTCGGCCAGTGTGACCAGGTCGAAGGCGTTGATGCCGCCACCCGCGCCGTGCCCCAGCAGCAGCACCGCGAGCGGGTCGGCAGCGGCGTGGACGGTGACCCGCGACGGGCCGAGCGGGGTCTCGATGGCGATCGTCGTCATGCCCGCATTCTCCCGTCCGGACGGCTGGGCAGCACCTGTCACTATGGAGGCATGGACGTGATCTCGATCGGGGCCGGTATCGGCGTTGTGGTGTTGCTGGTCTGGGCGTGGCGGGCCCAGCAGCGCAAATTCGCCGACGAGATGTTCGCCGGCGTCATCCCCGGCCTGACCCCGGTCGCCGGGCAGGTGGAGGCGCGCGGCCCCGTCCCGAGCGGGGTCGAGTACGGCGGCGAGATGGCGGTCGCCTTCAATCCCCCGCGCGGGGTCGGCCCCGGACTGGCCGGCACGGTGGTGGACGGCAAGCCCGAGACCCGCGACGTGATGGCCACCATCGTCGACCTGGCCGCCCGAGGCCATCTGCGGATCACCGTGGTGGAGAGCCCACGGGCGCGCGGCGGCAAGGACTGGGAACTGCACCGCGCCGACCAGGCACCCAACGATCCGCTCGACCCGGCCGAGCGCAGCCTGCTGCACGACCTGTTCATCGAGCCGCCGAGCGTCCGGCTGTCCGAGTTGCCGCGGCAGGGTAACCACGCGTTCACCGACTTCCAGTACGCGCTGGCCACCGCCTCCTACGAACGCGGCTACTTCCACGACGTGACCGGCATGCAGCCCGTCCGGGTGGTGTGGATCGTCGCCGGCCTGCTCCTGCTCGCCGGCTTCGGGACGGGCACGCCCGGGGCCATGGTGGCCGGCGTCATCGCCGCGCTCGGCGGCGTCCTGATCGGCACCCGCGCCACGCAGCGGCCGGTCCGCACCGCCGAAGGCACCGCGCTGCGCATCCAGACCCTGGGGTTCAAGCGCTACCTGGAGACGGCCGAGGTCGAGCAGTTCTCCTACGAGGAGGCCGCCGGCATCTTCTCCAAGTACCTGCCGTGGGCGATCGTCCTCGGCGTGGCCGACCACTGGGTGAAGGTGTTCGGCGACCTGGCCGCGAAGGCCCGGGCCGAGGGCTATGACGACGGCCTCGACCTGGTCTGGCTGGGCGTGATGGGTTGGGGCATGCACGACGCGATGTTCTCGCTGGCGATGTTCTCGGCGATGGACGGGATGGACGGCGTCGGCGACCTGGGCGGTCTCGGCGACGCCGGCGCGCTCGGCGACACGTTCGCCGACGGCGGCGGCATGTTCGACGCGGGCAGCATCGACAGCCTCGGCGCCGACGCGGGCGCCGACTTCGGCGGCGGGGGCTTGGGCGGCTTCGACGGTGCCGACTCCGGTGGTGGCTGGGGCGGCTTCGACGGCGGCGGTTTCGGCGACTTCGGCGGGGGCTTCGGCGGCGACTGAGCATCGGTGGCCCGGCGCTGAGCAACGTTGGGCGTCTCGGCAGGGAGCCCGTATAACCGCTCGTAGGGTTGGGGCGGCCCAACGATCCGGCGCTGCCGGACGGGCGCACGGCGAGCGTGCGAGTCCGATCTGACATGCTGATCCACATGGCGCCGACGGAGTTCCACAACCTGTACGCCCACGGGTTCGTCCGGGTGGCTGCGGCCACGCTACCCATCGCGATGGTGCAGCCCGAGGTCAATGCGCAGGCCGTCCTGACCCAGGCCCGTCAGCTGGCCGCGGACGGTGTGGCGCTGGCGGTCTTCCCCGAGCTCTGCCTGACCGGGTACTCGATCGAGGACCTGCTGCTGCAGGACACCGTGCTGGACGCCGCGGACGCCGCCGTGGCGTCCGTCGTCGAGGGCTCGGCCGACCTCGGCACCGTGCTGGTCATCGGCGCTCCCCTGCGCAGCCTGCACCGGATCTACAACTGCGCCATCGTCATCCATCGCGGGCGGATCCTCGGGGTGGCGCCGAAGTCGTACCTGCCCACCTACCGCGAGTTCTACGAGCGCCGGCAGATCGCCCCCGGCGACGACGTCACCGGCGAGATCCGGGTGGCCGGCGTGGACGTCCCGTTCGGCCCCGACCTGCTGTTCGCCGCGGACGACGTCCCGCATTTCGTGCTGCACGTCGAGATCTGCGAGGACATGTGGGTGCCGATCCCGCCCAGCGCCGAGGCCGCGCTGGCCGGGGCGACCGTGCTGGCCAACCTGTCCGGCTCGCCGATCACGGTGGCGAAGTCGGTCGAGCGGCACCAGTTGTGCTCCGCGAACTCGTCGCGCTGCCTGGCCGCCTACGTCTACGCCGCGGCCGGCGAGGGCGAGTCGTCCACCGACCTGTCCTGGGACGGCCAGACGATGATCTACGAGAACGGCGCCCTGCTGGCCGAGTCGGAGCGCTTCCCGAACGGCCCGCGGGCGTCCATCGCGGACGTGTTCACCGCCCGGCTGCGCCAGGAGCGTCTCCGGATGGGCACCTTCGACGACAACCGCCGGGCCCATGCCGAGCGGGTGGACGGCTTCCGCTGGATCGGCTTCACGCTCGACCCGCCGTCCGGCGACCTGGGGCTGAGAAGGGACGTCGCCCGCTTCCCGTTCGTGCCCGCCGACCCGGCCCGGCTCGCCCAGGACTGCTACGAGGCGTACAACATTCAAGTCAGCGGGTTGGAGCAGCGGCTGCGGGCGATCGGCCAGCCGAAGATCGTGATCGGGGTCTCCGGCGGCCTGGACTCCACCCACGCCCTGATCGTGGCCGCCAAGGCGATGGACCGGCTGGGACGCCCCCGCACCGACATCCTGGCGTTCACCATGCCGGGCTTCGCGACGTCCGACCACACCCGGAACAACGCCACCCGGCTCGCCGAGTCGCTGGGCGTCAGCTTCGCCACCCTCGACATCACCGGCACGGCCCGCACCATGCTGGCCGAGATGGACCATCCGTTCGCCGACGGCGAGCCGCTCTACGACGTCACCTTCGAGAATGTGCAGGCCGGGCTGCGCACCGACTACCTGTTCCGGCTGGCCAACCAGCGGGGCGGGATCGTGCTCGGCACCGGCGATCTGTCCGAGCTGGCGCTGGGCTGGTGCACCTACGGTGTCGGCGACCAGATGAGCCACTACAACGTCAACGGCGGCGTGCCCAAGACGCTGATGCAGCACCTGATCCGCTGGGTGATCGCCTCAGGCCAGTTCAGCGACGACGTCGGCACTGTGCTGCAGGCCATCCTCGATACCGAGATCACCCCCGAACTGGTGCCCACCAAGCCGGGCGAGAAGCCGCAGTCGACCGAGGCGAGCATCGGCCCGTACAACCTGCAGGACTTCACGCTGTACCAGGTGCTGCGGCACGGCACCGTGCCGTCGACGATCGCCTTCCTCGCGCACCATGCCTGGTCGGACGCCGCGCGCGGCGACTGGCCGGAGGGCTTTCCCGACGACAAACGGGTCGCCTACGACCTGCCGACGATCAAGAAGTGGCTGGAGGTGTTCCTGCGCCGGTTCTTCGGCTTCGCCCAGTTCAAGCGCTCGGCGATGCCGAACGGCCCGAAGGTGGTGCGCGGCGGATCGCTTTCCCCGCGCGGCGACTGGCGGATGCCGTCCGACGTCTCGGCGCAGCTGTGGCTCGACGAACTGCGGCGCAATGTCCCCTGACCCCCTTCGCGGCCGCCCACCCCACGTCATCCCGGCGAACGCCGGGATCCCGGATCGAGCCCGGGATGACGGATCGAGACCGGGATGACGGGGGCTCCGGCCCGGGTCGGCGCGACCGGCGGCGATCGATGAACGCGTCCGGCGCGCCCCGGGTCGCCGCACCCCAGCTGCCGCCGCTGATCGGCCTCGAACTCGGCCCGGACGCGGACGACGCCACGGTGACCGAGTCGCTGCTCTCCTGGAACGCTGCAGAGGCGTCCGCGATCGGTGCGGAGATCAGCGACTCGCGGCTGACCCGGCTGCCCACCGAGCGGTTGTCCGCCCGACGGCTGCGGCTCGCCGACGTCGAGGTGGATCAGCCGACGACGATCGCCTGGGACGCGCCGCGCTCCACCTGGCGGGGGGTCGTCGTGGCCGGGGGCAGCATCGGCGTGCTGGACGCCTCCGGCTCGCGCTGGGACAACGTCACCGTGCGCGGCGTCCGGATCGGCTACCTGAATCTGCGCGAGGGTGCCGTGTCGGACGTCGAGTTCATCGGCTGCCGGATCGGAACCCTGGATCTGGCCGGCGCGACGACGACCCGCGTCGCCCTGTCGGACTGCCGGGTGGAGGATCTCGATCTGCGCAACCGCAAGGGCGAACACCTTGACCTGCGCGGCCTGGACGTGGTGCGGTTGAACCGCCTGGACGGGGCCGACGCGCTCGCCGGAACGATCATCACCGACGAGCAGGCCCGCCTGCTGGCACCTGCCCTGGCCCGGGCACTGCGGATCACCATCGCCGAGGAGGACCTGTGACCACCGCCATCATCTTCGACGTCGCCAACGTGATCGTGGACTGGGACCCGATCCGGGCGCTGGAGGGCGTCGTCGGCGACGAGCGGGTGACCGAGTTCCTGTCGTCGGAGGTGTTCTGGGAGATCAACGCGCGCACCGACGCCGGGATGGCGCTGAGGGACGGGTTGGTCGAGATGGACGACCAGGCGCCGCACCTGGCCGACACCTACCGGGTGTACCTGGAGCGGTTCCCGCTGTCGGTCAGCGGACCGATCCCGGGCACCGCCGAGGTGATCGCCGACCTGCTGGGCGCCGGTGTCCCCTGCTTCGGCCTGTCCAACTGGGCCAAGGAGAACTTCAACATTGCCCGGCGCGCGAACCCGGTGATCGACCAGCTCGCCGACGTGATCGTCTCCGGCGAGGTGGGGCTGGCCAAGCCCGACCCGGAGATCTTCCGCTATGCGCTGGACCGGTTCGGGCTCGAGGCCGGCTCGACGCTGATGATCGACGACACCCAGGAGAACCTGGACTCCGCCGGGCGGGTCGGGCTGGGCACGATCCTGTTCACCAGCGCCGACCAGCTGCGCGCCGACCTGGTCGAGCGTCGCCTGCTCTGAGCACCCGC
>CALMIQ010000289.1 GCA_937863965.1 uncultured Micropruina sp. | reverse complement strand
GTGCCTGGCGAACGCCGAGCACGACGAACTGCTGACCCTGTGCAGCGACATCCGAGACGCCCAACTGGCAGAGATCGCCCAGATGCAGGACTGGCTGCAGGAGTGGTATGACCTGCCGGGCGGCCGACCGGTCGGCACAGCCTGATCGAGGCCCTGCCCCCGCGGGCGGCCCGACGGAGGCGTGACGCGCAAGGGCGGGGGGTCGCGTTCGCGACCCACCCGCCCTTTTCACACGCAGGACCAGCTTCAAGTGCGGAGCAGCCGTTCGACGGCCCGGAGGGCCTGCTCCACCTGTTCGGTCTGCTCGTCGGCCAGGGTGGTGGCTGCCCCCCGCTGCAGGCAGTCGCGGAGGTGTTGGTCGACCAGCATCAGGGCTGCGGCTTCGAGGGCGTGGGTGACTGCGGCCACCTGGGTGAGGATCTCGATGCAGTCGGCGTCGCCGTCGACCATCCGGGCGATCCCGCGGACCTGTCCCTCGATGCGCCGCAGCCGGCCCAGCAGGGCACGTCGGGTCCGTGGGCCCGACGCGCTCCGCTGGGCTGCGGGTGTTGCAGCGCCCGGGTCAGTGGTGGCCGGCGCCGGAGGGTCCATGCGCGTAGCGGTGGGGGTCGGTGTCGAACGCGGCTGCGCAGTGGGTGGAGCAGAAGTGGATCGTGGTGCCGTCGTGGTCGCGGGTGGCGGCAGCGTCAGCGGGGTTGATCTTCATACCGCACACGGGGTCGACGACCTTGGCGGTGGTGGTGTCTTTCTTCTTGCCGAACAGGCTGAACATGGTGGTTTCCTTTCGTTGGGTGTGGTGTGAGGCTTCGACGCTGCCGCCCACCTCGACGAGCGGGTCGACGTCCGCCACTCGGGTGGTGGCAGCCAGTGGACGGGGGGTGAACCGGCGGAGCCGGTTCGCGTTGGCGACCACTGACAACGACGACATGGCCATCGCGGCGGCGGCGATGATCGGGCTGAGGGTGATCCCGAACGCCGGGTACAGCGCGCCGGCGGCGATCGGGATGCCCAGGATGTTGTACAGGAATGCGAACACCAGGTTCTGTTTGATGTTGCGCATGGTGGCCCGGGACAGGTCGACGGCGGTCACTATGCCCACCAGTGCCCCCGAGACCAACGTGATGTCGGAGGACTCGATCGCGACGTCGGTGCCGGTCCCGATCGCCGACCCGACGTCGGCCTGGGCGAGGGCGGGGGCGTCGTTGATGCCGTCGCCGACCATGCCGACCACCTTGCCGTCGGCTTGCAGGCGCCGGACCTCGGCGGCCTTGTGGTCGGGCATGACCTCGGCGACGACGCGGGTGATGCCGACCTGGCGGGCGATCGCGGCGGCGGTGTGCCGGTTGTCGCCGGTCATCATCACGACCTCGATGCCGCGGGCCTGGAGGGCTGCGACCGCCGCCGGGGCGCCTTCCTTGAGGGTGTCGGCTACAGCAACGACGCCGGCGGGGTGTCCGTCGACCGCGACCAGCATCGCGGTCTTGCCTTCGGCGGCCAGCCGGTCGTGGGCGGCGAGCAGGACGGCCGCGTCCACCCCGAACGCGTCCAGCAGCCGACGGTTGCCGACCAGCACGGGCCGCCCGTCGACCCGCGCCATCACCCCTTGGCCGGTGACGGACTCGAACCCGTCGACCTCGGGCACAGCGAGCCCGCGCTCGGTCGCCCCGGCCACGATCGCGGCCGCCAGCGGGTGCTCGGAGGCGCGCTCGACCCCGGCGACAGCGGCCAGGAGGCGGTCCTCACCGCCGTCGGTCACGGGGATGACGTCGGTGAGGGCCGGGACGCCGCGGGTCAGGGTGCCGGTCTTGTCGAGGATGATCGTCTGCAACTTGTGGGCGGTCTCCAGCGCTTCGGCGGAGCGGATCAGGATGCCGTGCGCGGCCCCTTTGCCGGTGCCGACGGTGATCGACATGGGAGTGGCGAGCCCTAGGGCGCAGGGGCAGGCGATGATCAGCACCGACACGGCGGCGACGAGCGCGAAGATGAACACCGGCGGCGGGCCGACGAGCACCCAGGCGACGAAGGTCCACACCGCGATCACGATCACCGCGGGCACGAAGTAGCTGGACACCTGGTCGGCGAGCCGCTGGATGGGCGCCTTGGAGCCCTGGGCTTCGCGGACCAGCCTGATGATCTGGGCCAGCAGCGTGTCGGCGCCGACCTTGGTGGCCCGGTAGCGCAGGGCGCCGGTGGTGTTGATGGTGGCGCCGATCACGGTGTCCCCGACGGACTTGGTGACCGGCATGGACTCGCCGGTCACCATGGACTCATCGATCGAGGAGGAGCCGCTGGTCACCTCGCCGTCGACCGGGAGCTTCTCCCCGGGACGGATCAGCACGATGTCTCCGACCCGCACCTCGTCAACGCCGACCTCGAGTTCGGCACCGTCGCGTTCGACGCGCGCGGTGCGGGGCTGCAGCCCGATCAGGGCACGGATCGCCTCACCGGTGCCGGCCTTCGCTTTCGTCTCGAGCAGCCGCCCGAGCAGGATGAGGGTGATGATCACCCCGACGGCCTCGTAGTACACATGCCGCAGCGCGTCGGGCAGCAGCCAGGGCAGGAACGTGACCACCAGGCTGTAGCCGAAGGCGGCAAACGTGCCCAAGGTGATCAGCGAGTTCATGTCGGCGGTCCGGTGCGACAGCGCCTTCCAGCCGGTCCGGTGGATCGGCCAGCCGGTATAGAACATCACCGGAGCGATCAACGCCAGCTGTAGCCACGGGTTCATCAGGAACTCGGGAACCCACATCGCCTGGAACAACTCCACCGCCATCACCGCGACCAGCACCGGCGCCGACAGCACCGCACCCACCAGCAGGCGGCGGGTCAAGTCGCGGATCTCGGCGGCACGCTCAGCCTCCTCCGACTCCGCGTCGGGGGCGGTGCGGCCGGCCGCGGTCGTTCCGTCCACCGGCCGGGAGGCCTGCTCCACCACGGTGCCGCCGCCTTGGGTATCGGCCGGGGGGCTCCCGCTGACCCGGACCACCCCGGACACCATGTTCATCCCGCACGCAAAGCGGTACTCCCCCGTTTCGGTGGGAAGGAACTCGACCGCCGTGGTCCGGAACGCCGGCAGCGCTGCGTTGACCTTGAAGTCGGGCATGACCACCCGCGAGGTGCACTCACCGCTCTCCTGCCGGTCGAACAGGAGCCTGACCGGTACGCCCGGGCGGACGCCCTCGATCACGTCCGGGATGTAGCCACCGTCCACGGTGACCCGCACCACCTGGACGCCGTCCTCCAGGCTCACCTGTCCGGCCCGCTTCGGACCGAAGAAGAACCACCACAACAACCCGGTGACCACCAGTGCGCCGCCGATGACGAGCCAACTCATCACAACCACCTCACCCTGTCCTGATACCCCCCAGGGGTACCGCTTCTGGTGTCAGGTTAGGTGGGTCTCGTGTCCGGATCGGCAGGATCGGATCAAGGTCGCGTCAAGATCCCGACGCAGCCTGCGCGGCCGGGGTGCCTGGTCGGCGGTGGTGCTCGTCAGGAAGCCGCAACCGCTTCAGCAGCAGGGCGTTGACAGCGACGATCAGGCTGGAACCGGACATCGACAGCGCAGCGATCTCTGGCCGTAGGGTCAGCCCGACGCCGGCAAACACGCCGGCCGCGATCGGCAGGGCGACCACGTTGTAACCGACCGCCCAGCCCAGGTTCTGCCGCATCTTCCGCAGCGTGCCACGGCCGATGGTCAGGGCGGTCGGCACGTCGAGGGGGTCCGACCGCATGAGGACCAGGTCGGCCGTCTCGATCGCCACATCGGTGCCCGCCCCGATCGCGACCCCCACGTCAGCCTGGGCCAGAGCAGGGGCGTCGTTGACACCATCACCGACCATCGCCACCACCCGCCCCTGGCGTTGTAGATCGGCCACATGGGCGGCCTTGTCGCCGGGCAGCACGTCCGCGATCACCGTGTCGATCCCCAGCTGGGCGGCGATCCGCTCCGCGGTCGCCTGATTGTCGCCGGTCAGCATCACCACCTGCACGCCCTGGTCGTGCAACGCCGCGACCGCCCGGGCGGAGGTCTCGCGGGGGGCGTCCGCCAACCCGATGACCGCCACGATGCGGCCGTCCACCGCTCCGAACACGGCGGTCTGGCCCTGGGCGGCGACCCGCTCGCGGATCGGCCCCGCCGCCGACAGGTCGACACCGAGGGACTCCATGAGCCGCCGGTTTCCGACCGCAACGTCCAGTCCGTCGACGACGGCGGTGGCCCCGTGGCCGGGCACGTTGCGAAACTCGGCAGCCTTACGGGTCGCGACGCCGAGGGCGTCGGCATGGGTGACCACGGCGGCCGCGAGCGGGTGTTCGGATTCGCGCTCCACCGCCGCGACCAGGTCGAGGTGGGGGTCGCCCCCGACGGCGATGACCTGGGTCACCTCGGGTTCGCCGCGGGTGAGCGTGCCGGTCTTGTCCATCACCACCGTGTTGACCTTCGCGGAGGTCTCCAGGGCGGTGGCGTTCTTGAACAACACTCCTCGCTTGGCGCCCAGACCGGTGCCGACCATGATCGCGGTCGGCGTCGCCAGTCCGAGGGCGTCGGGGCAGGTGATGACCACCACCGTGATCGCGAACAGCATCGCCGTCTGGACCGACGCGCCGGCCAGCAGCCAGGCCCCGAACGTGAGCCCTCCTCCGATGATGGCCACCAGCACCAGCCAGAACGCCGCCCGGTCCGCGAGCCGCTGGCCGGGGGCCTTCGAGTTCTGCGCCTGCTGCACCAGCGCGACGATCTGCGCCAGGGCGCTGTCCGCGCCCACCTTGGTGGCCTCCACCCGCAGCGTCCCCGTGGTGTTGATCGACGCCCCCACCACCGCTGAACCGACCGTCTTGTCGACCGGCAAGGACTCCCCGGTCACCATCGACTCGTCCACCTCGGAACGGCCCTCCCGGACGACGCCGTCGACGGGCACCTTCGCGCCGGGACGGACCAGCACCAGGTCGCCGACCAGCACCTCGCTGGTGGGCACGTCGGCCTCGACCCCGTCACGAATCACCGTCGCCATCGGCGGCGCCAGGTCCAGCAACGCCCGGATGGCGTCGTTCGCGCCGCCGCGGGCCCGCATCTCGAACCAGTGCCCCAACAAGACGAACGTGGTCAGCACCGCGGCCGCCTCGAAGAACACCTCGCCACCACCGGTGAGCGTGACGTACAGGCTGTACAGCCACCCGGCGCCGATCGCGATCGCGACCAGCACCATCATGTCCAGCGTCCGGTTCCGCAGGGCGCGGAAAGCCCCGTCGAAGAAGATCCAGCCCGCGTAGAACACCACCGGCAGCGACAACACCAGGGCGAACACCTCGTCCCGCAACCCGAACGGCGCCGGCAGCCCGAAGCCGAGCATGTCGCGTCCCATCGGGGAGAACAACGTGATCGGCACCGACAGCACCGCCGCGACCAGGAACCGGTTGCGCATGTCGGCGACCATGGCGTCCATCGACATCCCCCCATGACCGCCATGACCCATCGCGTCATGCGGCGAGATCACCACCCCCGCGGCGTGGCTCGCCGCCTGGTCGTGCCCCCCATGACCGTGCGGCACCGTGGTTCCGGGGCCGCCGTGCCGCGCGTGGGCGTCCGGGGCTGCGTGCCCGCCGGGATGACCTGGCGGTTCGATGCGGGGAACGCACACGTGGGTGGGCTGTGACTCGCCGGCACAGTGGTAGCCACACTCGCGCACCCAGCCCTGAAGTTCGGCGACGTCGGTCCGCGTCGGGTCGAACGTGACGGTCGCCGTCTGGGAGATCGCGTTCGCGTCGACCGCCAGCACGCCTGGCCGGGTCAGGAGGGTCTGTTCGACGCCGTGGGCGGTGGTGGCCCAGTGCAGGCCACCCACGTGCAGCACGACCGACTCGGCGGTGGAGTTCAGGTTCATCACATTCTCCTGTCAGGGCGGACGGGCGTGGGGGTGCCGGGGTCAATGCTTGTGGCCGCCAGCGGAGCCCTGGTTCATGAACAGCATCATCGCGCCCATCATCGCCATGCACAGCAGGGCGTAGCCGATGGCGCCGCCGCCCGCCGCCCCGGTGGCGACGAGGAATCCGACGACAGCCAGCATCGGGGCGCACATCAGCAGGTGCATCCACCACCGGTGCCGCACGGGCTGGGCCGTAGGGGCCGGCTGCCCAACGGGCGGTGCCGGGGTGGTCGGCGCGAACGGGTCGGCGGCGAACCGGTCGTACGGGTCGCTGCCGGCCGGCGGGATGGCGCGATGGTCGGTGTGGTCGTGATTCATGGCAGGGACTCCTTGGCGTCGGTCGGATCGTTACACCAACGAGGCTGGTCGACGAAGGTCGGGTCTGGTTGTGGGAACCGTCAAGGTCGCGTCAACGTTCCCGCTCAGCCGCGGTAGAGCAGGCCGATCATCATCCCGGCCTCGGCGTGGTAGATGTTGTGGCAGTGGACCATCCAGTCGCCGACGTTGTCGGCGTCCAGCTCGAGCGCCATCGACTGCATCGGCGCCAGAAGCACCGTGTCCTTCCGTAGCCCTGTCGGCAGCGCGAACGTGTGCCCGTGCAGATGCAGGGGGTGGGTCATCATCGTCATGTTCATCACGTTGAGCCGCAGCCGTTGCCCCTCACGCACGGTGAGCGGCTGGTTCTGCCCGAACGGGGCCCCGTTGATGCCCCACCGGTACGGGCTCATCGACCCCTCCAACGACATGTGCGCGGTGGCGTCCGGCGATCGTGAAGGCAGCCTCACCGACTCGTGGGGACGCAGGTCGGTGGCCAGCAGGATGCGCCCGGCCAGTTCGGCGGGCGACACGTCGGGGCCGGGGGCCTGACCCGAACCGGTCCTGACCAGGGCCAAGCCCTGGCCGCCCTCGGTCTTGCCGAACGGACGAGCCACCAGGGGGAACACGCCGTCGTCGAGGGTGACGAGGGCGTCGTAGCGCTCGCCCATGCCGAGGTAGAGGGCGTCGACCTCCCGCGGTTCCACGGGGAAGCCGTCGCCGTGGGTCACCGTCAGTCGGTGGCCGCCGAGCGCGACCGTGAAGATCGTGTCGGACGCCGCATTGATGAGCCGGATCCTGACGCGCTGGCCCGGCTTGGCCTCGAACGTGGCGGGTGCGGTGGGGACGCGTCCGTTGATCAGGAAGTAGGGGTAGGTGACGTCGCCGGCATCCCCCCACGGTTGCGGAGCGTTGCCGCCACCGTGACCGCCGTGGTCCATGCCACCCATCCCACCCATGCCGCCCATGCCGCCGCTGGGGGCAGGGCCCCCGTCGGCGATCAGCTTCGCGAGGACGTCGTCGGGGGTGCGTCCGGTGCCGTCGACCCAGTCGTCCAGCACGACCACCCACTCGGCGTCGTAGGCGCCCGCCTCGTTCGGGTCGTCGACGATCAGGGGGGCGTACAGGCCGCGGTCGAGCTGGACGCCGACGTGCGGGTGGAAGAAGTACGTGCCGGGATCCGGAGCGGTGAACTCGTAGGTGAACGACCCGCCGGCCGGGACCGGGTCCTGCGTCATGCTGGGGACACCGTCGGCCTTGTTGTGCAGCCGGATCCCGTGCCAGTGGATGGTGGTGTCCGCGGGCAACTGGTTGTCAAGACGTATCCGGAGGAAGTCACCCGCGGTAGCCCTCACGAGCGGACCGGGCGCGGTGTCGCCGTAGGCCCAGGTAGGGACGGTGGGTCCGCCGAGGTCGAGGGTCACAGGCTTGGCGGTCAAGACCTGCTCGACGATCCGTTGCCCGGGTCTCGGGGTGGCCGGCGGGAGCGTCGGCATCGGGCCAGACGCGGAGGGGACGGGGCCGGCGGCCGGCGCGGAGGTGCAGCCCGTCAGGGCGGCGGCGCCGAGGCCGAGTCCGCCGAGCAGGAGCGTGCGTCGGGACATGCCAGTCATGGGTGCCTTTCGATGGGTGCTATTCGAGACGTTGAGGAGGAGTCGGTCCGGGCCGGCGGCTCGGCCGAAGCCCGAGGCTGCGAGCGCCCGGCGGTGGCGTCGTTCTCGGGTACGTCGCGGAATCCCTGCGCCGGCGTGTTCCCGCCCGCCAGGAACAGCGCCCGGATGCCCATCAGGACCACCGCCCAGAAGCCGGCCATGCCGACGAGCATGAGGACCCACATGCCCCAGCCCATAGCAATCCCCTCTCCTGACGTCCTGCCACTGTGGCCGCCTGCTGTGGAGTCGCCGTGTGGCGCAGGTTCAGGTTCGGTCAAGATCGCGACTACTTCGTGAGGTAGGCGAGCGGGTCGCTGCCCGCGCCGTCCTTGTAGAGGCTGAGATGGAGGTGGCAGGCCGTCGACAGACCCGTCGAGCCCACCGTGCCCAACCGTTGCCCGGTCTCGACCCGCTGGCCGACCTTCACCGCCACGTCGCCCATGTGCAGGTAGGCCGTCTCCAGTTCGGCGCCGCCGACCGGGCCGTGGTCGATCCGGACATTGTGGCCGGCCCCACCATTCGACCCTGATCGCTCCGCCCGTGTGACGACGCCGGCGCGGACCGCCACGATCGGCTGCCCGCAGGCCCCGCCGATGTCGGCGCCGTTGTGCAGCTTGCGCGTCTTCAGGATCGGGTGGACGCGGTACCCGAACCCGCTGGACATCCCACCCGCGGTGGGCCACACGAAGGCCTTCGAAGCAGCCTCGGCCGCCTTCGCCCGCTCAGCCTCCCGCTCAGCCTCCCGCGCAGCCAGCTGCCGTTGCTGCGCAGCGACATCGGAGAGCCGCTGCGTCTCCCGGTCGATCGCCTCCGCCGTGGCTTCCAGTTCAGCCTGCCGCTCCGCCACCGCCTTGCGTGCAGCGCGGGCGTCGCCCACCGCTGGGCCTTCCGGCAGCATTGCATCCCCCTGCCTGGTCACGCGAGTCTCGCCGCGGCTGGTCTGCACGCCGCGCAGTTCCGCCACGGGCAGCGGGGCGCCCACGGCGTCCGGACGCGGCACCGCGGCCACCGAGGTGGCCGCACCCAGACCGACCACCCCCACGCTAGCGACCACGGCCGCCGCCAACCCCAGGCTGGACAGCGCAACCACCGTCGGACGGCGCTGCGCAGCAGGCGCCGCACGCCGAGGGCCAGCTCCCGGCAAAGGACCTCGCGGGCGCTCACCTGCGGATCGGCTGGGTGTCATGGCTACGGCACGGACAGCACGGTACGACGTCACGCGAATTGACTCCTCGTTGTGGAAGACCCCGTGCGGCCCCACGACGAGGCCCCGGCTAGAGACCGAAGGCAGCACGCCGGCCTCGGGTCGAACACGGGCTTGACTCAGCATCCCGGCGTTGCCTCACCGTTCGACCGGGATCGTCTCAAGATCGCATCAAGACCCGCCCGGGAGCCCGACCCAGCTCACCAGTGCTCAGCGGGTCGCGGCCATACTGGCTGACATGAACAGCGAAGGTGCACAGCCGACCAAGGTGTTGGTCGTCGATGACGAACGCGCACTCGCCGCCGTCATCGCGTCCTACCTCACCCGGGCAGGCCACCACGTCACTCAGGCCCACACCGGTCCCGACGCCGTCGCCCAGGCGAGGGCCGAGGACCCCGATGTGATCGTGCTCGACCTCGGGCTGCCCGGGCTCGACGGCATCGAGGTGTGCCGCCAGATCCGCACCTTCTCGGACTGCTACATCCTGATCCTGACCGCCCGCGGGGACGAGGTCGACCGGCTCATCGGATTGTCCGTGGGCGCCGACGACTACCTCACCAAGCCCTTCAGCAACCGGGAACTCGTCGCCCGCGTCCAGACCGTGCTGCGGCGCCCCCGCAGGCCACCCGCCGCCACCCCCGCAATGGAGGAACACCGCGTGTTCGGCGACCTGCGCATCGACGCCGCCGGCCACGAAGTCTGGATCGCCGACCACCCCGTCGCGCTCACCCGCACCGAATTCGACATCCTCGACGTCCTGTCCGCCCAACCCCGCGTCGCACTCAGCCGCCGCCAACTCATCGACACCGTGTGGGACACCGCCTGGGTCGGCGACGAACACGTCGTGGACGTCCACGTCGCCAACCTCCGCAAGAAACTCGACGACGACCCGACCGAACCGCGCTACATCACCACCATCCGCGGCGTCGGCTACCGGATGGGACGAGGGTGACCCGCCTGCTTGAGGCGATCGCAGCGTGGCGGCTCGGCACCAGGCTGTTCGTCGCCCAAGCCATCGTCCTGTTCGCCATCGTGGCCAGCGCCGGCCTGACCGCCGCGATCATCGGGCCACCGCTGTTCCACGCCCACCTCCTGGACACGGGCCACCCGCCCGACTCTCCCGAGATCGTCCACATCGAACGCGCCTTCGCCGACGCCAGCATGATCTCCCTCACCGTCGGGCTGCTGGTCGCGCTCGCCGCCTCCCTCGGGATCTCGTGGTACCTGACCCGCCGCATCGGCCATCCCGTCGAGCTCCTGACCCAGGCGGCCGGCCGGCTCAGCCGTGGCGACTACGACGCCCGGGTCACCGTCACGGGCGGCGGCCCCGAGTTGAGCACCCTGGGCGACACGTTCAACACCATGGCCGACCGCCTCGGCGACGTCGAGAACACCCGCCGGCGCCTCCTGTCCGACCTGGCCCACGAAATGCGTACCCCCATCGCCACCCTCAACGCCCACCTCGAAGGGATCGCCGACGGTGTCCTCACCTGGGACGACAACACCCAAGCCGTCGTCGAGCAACAAGCCCAACGCCTCACTCGGCTCGCCCGCGACCTCGACGAGGTGTCCCGAGCCGAAGAAGGACGCATCGAACTCCAGACCAGCGTGCAACCGCTCACCGATCTGGTCGAGCCGGCGATCCGTCAGGCCAGGCACGCCTACGACACCAAAGGCGTCACCCTCACCGTCCGAGTCGACGACGTGCCGGTCCGAGCCGACCCCCAGCGCGTCGCCCAGATCCTCGGCAACCTGCTCACCAACGCCCTCCGACACACCCCCCAGGGGAGACGAGTCGACGTGACGTCAACCTCGACCCCGGACGCCGTGACCATCAGCGTCGCCGACACAGGCCAAGGCATGACCGCCGAACAACTCGCGCACATCTTCGAGCGCTTCTACCGCGGCGACGCCGCCAGGGAGGCCGACAAGGGCGGATCCGGCATCGGGCTCACCATCGCCAAAGCACTCGCCGAAGCCCACGGGGGCAGCCTCACCGCCACCAGCGACGGGGAGGGCACCGGCGCCACCCTGCGACTCACCCTCCCCAGGGAAACGCACCAATCGGGGCGGTGAGGGCAAGACCGTGACACCCGCTCCTCCGCTGTGGACGCTGACCGGACAGCCGCTCATTGCGCCGGCGTCACGCCCTCGTCCGGGTGGCCTGCGAGCTGACGCCAAGCCGTCCGCGTCGTCCAGGAGACAGTAGGCAGAACGTCCGCTTCCATATGACACCCGGCACGACTCCGGGCCGAGGTCCACAGGTCGGTCATCAGGTATTTCTGTGCTTGTTCAGAATGGGCCCTTTCCCGCAAAAGGGCGGGGTGTCGCGCGGGGCTCACTTCCCCAAAGCCAGCCGCACCGAGCGGCGATTCAGGCCCGTTCGCTCGGCGATCACCGTTTCCGCAACCCTAGCATCCGCAGTAGCGATGACCGCCCCCGTCAGCCGACCCATGGCCTCCCGCTCAGCCACGCGCGCCCGCGACCACTCCTGCGCGAGACCCTCCAGCGTGTCATCGCCCAGCAGCACCCTGATCGCGCCACTCATGGCCTCCCCCATCATCTCCTCGTCGGGATGCTGTCCGTGGTCCCGGCCCGGGTAGCGGGCGGCGATCATGTCGATACTCCGCTCGAAGTCCTCGCGCTGGTCCCTGGTCAGCTCGGTGTCGCCGAGCCAGGCGTCAAGCTCGTAGGGCTGCATGGGGGGTCATCGGAGGATCTCCCCGGTGTCGGGGTCGACCTGGCTGCCGTCGACCAAGCGGAGGTTGGGGCGCGCTGTCGGTTCGGCCAGGAGGGCGGCCCGGTGGTGCTCGGCGAGTTGCTGGGTGAGGGTGGTGACGTCGCTGCCGTAGGCGCGCAGGCGGGTGTCGAACTCGTTCAGGAGGCGGGCGTGGCGGCCGCGGGCGGGCCAGCTGGGGTGGCTGTCGTCGCACTGGTTCTTCAGGCGGGCTTTCATCCGGTCGATGAAGGCGGGGACGGCGTAGCGGTGCCAGTCCTCGAGCAGGTCGCTGGTGGTCGCGATGCCAGCACGCCGGCGTTGGTCGGCGAGCACGGCAATCTCGTGGACGAGGTGGGGGTGCTGTGGCCAGCAGGAGGGGATCATGCCGGCGTTGGGGTCCCACACGTACTCGCGGTTGAACCAGACCACGAACTCCTCCAGCCAGTCCCACACTTCCTGGCGCAGGAGCGGGTCCTGGCAGGTGGCCGGGTCCCACGGGCGCGGGAGCAGGGCCGGGTCGCCGAGCATCTCCTTCTGCTGGGCGGTGCCCTCTGCGGCGAGGTAGAGGTCGCGGTAGGCGACGGCCAACAGTGGTGTGGTGGGGGTGGGGAACGTCCACACCAGCGACTTGTCCGGTGTCCTATCCATCGTGGTCGGCCGCCTCGGTGAGTGCGTGCCGGCGGGCGTTGGCCAGGGCGGCGAGTTGGCGGGCCTCGATGGAGACCTCGTCAGCACGCGCACGCTCGACGATGGTGCGGGTGGCGTCGAGTTCGGCCATCCTGGCGGACGCCGGGATCTCCGGAACCGAACGGTTCGCGCGAACGGGTGTCGGCGCGCCGTGGCAGGCTATGGCCCGTGGGTGAACTGCGAGGAGCACGGGCGACGCTGGCCAAGCGCCGCGCCGATGTGGCGGCGATGTTCGACGGCGTGGCTGCCCGGTACGACCTGGTCAACGACCTGCTCACCGGCGGACTCGACCGCGGCTGGCGGCGTGCCGTGCTCGCCGCCGTGGCGCCGCGGCCGGGCGAGCGCATCCTCGACCTGGCCGCCGGCACCGGCACCTCGTCCAAGCCGTTCGCGGACGCCGGCGCCCTGGTCGTGCCCGCCGACCTGAGCCTCGGCATGCTGCAGGTCGGCAAGCAGCGGCAACCCGAACTGGCCTTCGTCAACGCGGACGCGCTCGCCCTGCCGTTCGCCGACCACGCCTTCGACGCCGTCACCATCTCGTTCGGCCTGCGCAACGTCGAGGACACCGCGGCCGCGCTGACCGAACTGCACCGGGTCACCCGGCCGGGCGGGCGCATCGTGATCTGTGAGTTCAGCACCCCGACCTGGACGCCGCTGCGGCTCGCCTACCACGGCCTTGCGCTGCGGGCGTTGCCGCTGATCGCGCGGCTGACCTCGTCCAATCCGGTCGCCTACGAGTACCTCGCCGAGTCGATCCGGGCGTGGCCGGCCCAGCCGGTGCTGGCCGACGCGCTGACCGCCGCCGGCTGGACCGACGTGGCCTGGAGGAACCTGAGCGGGGGCATCGTCGCGCTGCACCGCGGCCGTGCCTGATGTTCACCCTCGACGCCTACGCCGCCCGCAGTTGCGCGGTCAAGACCCACAACGCGTTCCACCCGGGCCTGCACCTTCCCCCGGCCGACGAGGGGCTGCGCGAGGTGTTCCACGGCGGCGTCGCGTTCGAGGCCGAGGTCCTGGAGCTGCTGCTGTCGGGTTTCACCGGTTCGGTGCTCGACGGCCGCACCCTCGCCCACCTGCCCAGCGCCGACCAGGAGCGGGCCGCGCTGGACGCGATGGCGTCCGGCGTCGAGGTGCTGATCGGACCGCTGCTCCCCCGCGACCCGGTGGAGCACCGCAGCGGGCGTCCGGATCTGCTGCTGCGCGGCGCGGACGGCGGGTATCACCCGGCCGAGATCAAATTCCACCGGGTCACCGACCCGCGCAACGGCGCCTCCAGCGTCACCTGGTCGGGCCTGGCCGATCCGCTGCACCGGCGCGAGCTGGAGGGGTTCCGGTTCCGGCACACCTGGCGGCTCAACGACCTGCTGCAGCTGGCGCACTACCAGCGGATGCTGCTGCGGCTCGGCCACGCCGCCGCCGAACCGCTCGCCGCCGTGGTCGGCAGCGACGACCTGCCCGGCCTGGGCCGGGTGTTCTCGTGGGTCGACCTGGGGGCGCCGGTGCTGCCGCCCAGCCCGCGAATGCCGGCGGTCGAGGAGCCCGTCCAGGTCTCGGCGCTGGAGCGCTACGACGCCGAACACGCCTTCCGGGTCGAGGTCGCCGCGCTCGCGTCCGCCTTGTCGCCGCAGGACCCGCCGGCGCTGCTGCCGATCGCCAACCGGGAGTGCGGCTGGTGCCAGTGGTGGGACGTCTGCCGTCCGCAGTTGGACGACGACGACCTGAGCCTGCGGATCTCGAAGTCGCCGCTGGACGTGCACGAGATCCGGGTGCTGCGCGACCTCGGGGTTGCCACGGTCACCGAGCTCGCCGCCAGCGATCTGGACGACCTGCTGCCCCGGTATGTGCCGCGGATCACCCACCGCGGCGGCGCCGAGGACCGGCTGCGGCTGGCCTGGCGACGCTCGGTGCTGATGGCCCGCGGCGTCGACTTCGACCGGGTCACAGACGGCCCGATCGAGCTGCCCCGGGCCACCGTCGAGATCGACCTCGACATCGAGACCTCCACCGACGACCGGGTCTACCTGTGGGGCTTCCTGGTCGACGATGCCCGCGACGGCAGCCGCTACTACCGGCACTTCAGCGCCTTCGAAACCCTCGACGACGACGCCGAACGGGAACTGGCCGGCGCGGCGACGAGCTGGCTGCGCGACCTCGTCGCCGACGCCGACGCGCTGGTCTTCCACTACTCCGACTACGAGGTGGTGCGGCTGCAGCGCCTCGCCGACGCCTCCGGCGCCGAACCCCTGACCTGGATGGTCGACTGGGCACGGCGGCACTTCGTGGACCTGTTCACGGTGATCCGCACCCACTTCTTCGGCACCCAGGGCCTCGGCCTGAAGGTGGTGGCGACCAAGGCGGCCGGCTTCACCTGGCGGGACGCCACCCCCGGCGGCCTGAACAGCCTGGTCTGGTTCGACGAGGCGGTCACCGGCGCCACCGAGGAGATCCGGGCCTCCGCCCGGCAGCGCCTGCTCGAGTACAACGAGGACGACGTCGAGGCCACCTGGCACGTCCGCCGCTGGTTGCGATCCCTGAACTGAGCGCGGCCCCTAACTCGGGGACGGTTCTCCGCGTTCGAACTTGGCACTCCGGGGACGGTTCTTCTGGCTATCGGCGTGGCCTCCACGTTCGCTCGCGACGACCGACCGCATCGGTACTGGGGGCCTACTCTTTGGCGTCCGAGCGGCCCGGCCGGTGCCGGATCCTCGCTGAAGAACCGTCCCCGGGATGCGAAAGTCACACGCGAAGAACCGTCCCCGGAGTGCGAAAGTCGCACGCGAAGAACCGGCCCCGACACTCGACCACGAGGGGATGAGGGCTGGGGCGAGGGGCAAACCGTGGGACTCGCTCAGACGACCCGGGCGGCCAGGGCGTTGAGGGCGTCGTTGAGGGCGCGGCGTCCGGCGCGGTCGACGGTGGCGACCACGACGTCCAGGCCCTCGATCGGACGGGCGAGCGCATCGGCCAGCTCCGCCGCCGTCCGGACGCGGCACGCCGGCAGCCCGTGCGCCGCCGCGAGCGCGACCGGGTCGACACCGGAGGGCGTCCCGAAGACACGCTCGAACGCTCCGGCGTAGCGGTCGTCGCCGTATTCGAGGGTGGCGAAGATGCTGCCGCCGTCGTCATCGGCCACCACGATCCGCAGATCCGGACGCCGTTCGCCCAGCCCGGCGGCCAGGCCGTTGCCGTCGTGCAGGAAGGTCAGGTCGCCGCACAGCAGCGTCACCGGCTCACCGGACGCAAGGCCGACCCCGACCGCGGTGGAGATCGTGCCGTCGATTCCGGCCAGGCCGCGGTTGGCGAAGACCCGGGCCCGGGTCAGTGCCGCCAGGTCGGCGTCCCGGATCGGTTGGCTGTTGCCCAGCATCAGCACGCCGTCGCCGACCGCCGCGATCACCGCAGCGGCCACCGCCGGCCCGGTCAGCACCCGCTGCCGGCCCAGCAACGCATCGACGCCCGCCGAGACCGCGGCGTCGGCCGCCCGCCAGCGACCCAGCCACCCCGGGTCGGCCGGCTCGAGCAGCACCGCCGGCACCACCCGCGCCGCCCGCCAGCCCGGATCCACCCATTCGGGGGTCGCACTGACCACGATCAGCTCGACATCGTCCCGTGCCAGCAGCCGGCTCACCGGACGCGACAGGGTCGGGTGCCCGAACACCACCACCCGCTCCACCTCGTCGGCCAGCGCCGAGCCGAGCAGCAGCCGTCCGCTGCGCAGCGACGCCGAGCGGGTGTTGCTCGAGGGCTCCGCCAGCAGCGGAACCCGGCCGGCACCGGCGGCCTCCGCGGCCTGCGCACCCACCTCGGCTGAGGCGTCGCCGCAAACCAGCAGGGTCCGCGGGCCTGCCGGAAGCACGACCGGCTCGACGGACCCGGGGGACGCCTGCGTCACCGCCCGGACCTCCGGCCACGGTCCCTCGTCACCGACCAGCGGCTGATCGAGCTCGACGTTCAGCTGCACCGGCCCCGGATTGCGGCTGCCCAGCCCCGACGCGAGCAGGCAGGCACGCGCGGCCTGCGCCGTCCAGGACGCCGCCGGCGCGGCGGAGGACACCCGGGCCGACCAGCGCACGAAACCCTGGAAGATCGTTGCCTGCGACGTGGTCTGGTTGGCGCCGAAGCCGACCAGGGCGGCCGGCCGGTCGGCGCTGACCACCAGCAGCGGGACGCCGCCGTGATGGGCCTCCATCACCGCCGGCAGCAGGTTGCCGACCGCCGTCCCGGACGTCGTCACCACCGGCACCGGACGCCCCGACGCCTTCGCCAGACCGAGGGCGAGGAAGCCGGCGCTGCGCTCGTCGAAGCGGACGTGCAGCCGCAGCAGGCCGTCCGCCTCGGCCCGGGCCAGCGCCAACGCCAGCGGCGCGCTGCGCGAACCGGGAGCCAGCACGGCGTCGGCGACCCCTTGGGCGCACAGCTGCGCCACGATCGCGCCGGCGCACGCCGATGAACTCACTTGGCTCCCTCTTCCACCGCGGACAGCCGCCGGCACCACCACTGCGCCAACGCGTCCGTCGCCCGCCAATCATCCCCGGTGGGGGTGACCCGGCGCACCTCGATCGCGCCATCGACGGCCAGCAGCGGCTCGTCGGTCACGTCGGCGGCCAGCAGGGCCACCGTGTTCAACCCGCACGCATACGGCAGTTCGGGCAGGGCGGCGGCCAGCGCGACGCCGGCGGCGATGCCCACCGAGGTCTCCAGCGCCGACGACACCACCACCGGCAGCCCGAGCCGCTCGGCCAGCTCCAGGCAACGCCGGACGCCGCCCAGTGGCTGCACCTTCAGCACCGCGACGTCCGCCGCACCCAACGCCGCGACCCGTTCGGGATCACCCGAGCGCCTGATGGACTCGTCCGCCGCGACCGGGACGTCCACCCCGGCCCGCGCCAGCGCACGCCGCAGTTCCGCCAACTCCTCCACCGACCCACACGGCTGTTCGGCGTACTCCAGGTCGAAGCGGGACAGTTCCCGCAGCGCCCGCACCGCCTCGTCCACCCCCCAGGCGCCGTTGGCGTCGATCCGCACCCGCCCGGCAGGGCCGACCGCGTCCCGCACCGCCTCGACGCGGGCGAGATCGTCGGCGAGCGTCTGGCCCCGCTCGGCCACCTTCACCTTGGCCGTCCGGCATCCCCCGGCGCGGGCGAACGCCCCGGCGCGTTCGGCGTCCACCGCGGGAACGATGCTGTTGACCGGCACCCGCGACCGGACCGGCGCCGGCCAGCCGACCTCGGCCGCCTCCACCGCGGCCCGCCACCAGGCGTCGATCTCGGGGCGGGTGTACTCGGGGAACGGGCTCCACTCCCCCCAGCCGGCCGCTCCGTGCAGGAGCATCCCCGAGCGGCTGGTCACCCCGCGAAAACGCGTCGTCAGCGGCAACTCGTAGGCGACCGGGTCGGAGAGCAGCACTCAGGACCCGATCACCAGACCGACCGCCAGCCCCACCGCGGCGGTCAACTCGCCGAGGCCGACCAGCTGCAGCACCCGGATCAGGCCCTGCCCGGTGCCGCCCGAGAGCACCTCGCGGTACGGTCCGGCGAGCAGGACGATGGCGAGCAGTCCGAGCAGCGCCCAGCGCGTGGTCAGCCCCGAGACGACGACCACGGCCAGCATCGCCACGACCAGCAGCCCCGCGAAGAACAACCGGGTGCGGAAGTCGCCGAGCCGGGTGGCCAGCGTCCGTTTGCCGACGATGGCATCGCCCTCCAGGTCACGCAGGTTGTTGGCGACCAGGATCGCGCTGGCCAGCGCGCCGATCGCGACGGCCGCGGCCCAGGTGGCGGGCGTGACACGCCCGACCTGGACGACCACCGTGCCGCCGACGGCGACCAGGCCGAAGAAGACGAAGACGAACAGCTCGCCCAGCCCGTGATAGCCGTAGGGACGCCGGCCCCCGGTGTAGAACCAGCCCGCGGCGAGGGCGGCCGCCCCGACTGCCAACAGCCACCACGACCCGGTGAGCAGCACCAGCACCAGCCCGGCCAGCCCCGCGACGGCGAAACTCAGCAACGCGGCATTCCGGACGGCGGTGGGGGATGCCGCACCCGAACCGACCAGGCGCATCGGCCCGACCCGGTCGGAGTCGGCTCCCCTGATGCCGTCGGAATAGTCGTTGGCGTAGTTGACGCCGACCTGCAGCGCCAGCGCCACCACCAGGCAGAGCAGCGCGAGCCCGATCGAGAACGCTCCTTCGAAGGCGGCGATGCCGCTGCCGGCCACGACCGGGGACACGGCGGCCGGCAGGGTCCGCGGACGGGCGCCCTCCAGCCATTGACTCGATGTGGCCACTCAGCTCCCTTCGGCCCACAACCGTCGTAGGCTCCGCCGATCGATCTTGCCAGTGGAGGTTCGGGGCAGGCCAGCGACCCGGCGGAGCTGGCGCGGAATAGCTGCCGGCTCGAGCCGTCCGGACAGCCGGGCGCGGCACTCGTCCACCGTCAGCGGCAGTTCGCTGAGCGCGACGATGCGCGTCCCCCAGCGCTCATCGGGCACGCCCAGCAGCACCACGCGACCCGGCCCGAAGACCGCGTCGGCGGCCCGTTGCGCCCGGCCCAGGTCGACGTTGACGCCGCCGGTGATCACGACCTCGTCGAGGCGTCCGAGCACCCGCAGGCGCCCGTCCACCCAGCGGCCCCGGTCGTGGGTGCGCAGGGTGCGGCCGTCCGGCGTCCGGTGCAGGGCTGCCGCGGTGGCGTCCGGGTCGAGCCGGTAGCCGGAGAAGACGCAGTCGCCGGTGATCTCGATCCGGTCGTGCTCCCCGATCCCGATCCGGACGCCGTCCAGCGGCTCGCCGTCGTAGACGCAGCCGCCGCAGGTCTCCGCCATCCCGTAGCTGGCGACCAGCCGGACGCCCGCCGCGCGTCCGCGTTCGAGCAGGTCGGCGGGGATCGCCGAGCCGCCGACCAGGACGGCGTCGAAACCGGTCAGGGACGCCACCACGTCCGGGTGTTCGAGGCCGCGGTGCAGTTGGGCGGCGACCACCGAGAGGTAGTTGCGTCCGGGCGCCAGCGGCAGCTCCGACAAGTCGGACGCCACCACGCTCAGCCGCGTCCCCGCGACGGCCGCGCGCGCCGCGGTCATCAGGCCGGCGACGTAGTGCAGCGGCAGCGGGCACACCCAGTTGCCGGCGCCGCCGAGCCGGCGATGGGTGGCCTCGGCGGAGGCGCGCAGGGCGTCCGTGGAGAGCAGCACGCCCTTGGGCTCGCCGGTGGAGCCGGAGGTGCCGATCAGCACCCCGATGCCGGGTGCGAGCGGGGACCCGGCCGGATCCCAGGACGCCGGAACGGACGCCTCGTCGGCCACCACCGCCACCGCCGGGCCGCCGGCCAGGACCTCGGCCACCGCGGGCGGGACGGCCGAACCGCTGATCACCCGGACGTCCACGCGTTCACCCTAACCGGGAGGGCGAATCCCGTTGCGGACCGGCAGGTAGATTGGAGGCATGCCGCGAATCCTCCCGGTCGTGCTTCTGGCCCTGCTGGTCATCTACTGTCTGGTCGAGGTCGCCCAGGCCGACCCCGATCGCGTGCGCATGCTGCCCCGCTGGCTGTGGGTGGCGCTCATCATCCTGCTCCCGGGCATCGGCGCGATCGCCTGGCTGGTCGTCGGACGCCCGGTCCGCCAGCAGCCGCCGCGCCGGCGTCCGCGGGCCCCCGACGACGACCCCGACTTCCTGCGCGGGCTGTAGCGATCGGACGATCGGGGGCGAAGCCTGCCCGAAACCCGTCGGTGAGCACCGCGCCGCGCTCATCCGTTACCTGATCGGTCAGTCACCCACGGGGGCGACGGCTGAAGGTTTGCTGAACCGCGATCGTGTGGCACTCTCGATTGGTGCCGTCGATCGTCCGTCCAGTGCTCGGGATGGTGGCGGCGCTCGCCCTGGCGGCCGGCACCGCCGGCGTGGCCCAGGCGGAGACGACCGGTCCGGTCGACGTGACCGTCCCCGCTGCACCGCCCGGCGACGAGCGCGGCGACCTGGCCTCACGCGACGACACCCGCCCGGCGCTGCAGCCCGAGGTGATCCGCGCCCTGTCCAGCCGGCAGGAGGTGCTCGGCAGGACGCAGACCGAGATCGCCGCCCGGGAACGCGCGCTGCGGGCGAACGAGTTCGTCAAGCAGCGCGACGCCGCCGAGAAGAAGGTCCGCTACGCCGAAGAGGTCGAACGGCTCGGCTACGACCCGAAGAAGACCCCGCCCCGCGACATCGCCAAGCGGATCATGCTCGACGACTACGAATGGGGCGAGGACCAGTTCGGCTGCCTGGACAAGATCTTCACCCAGGAATCGCAGTGGAAGTGGAACGCGACCAATCCGACCTCGGGTGCATACGGCATTCCGCAGTCGCTGCCGGCGAACAAGATGGCCAGCGAGGGCGACGACTGGAAGACCAACCCGGTCACCCAGATCAAATGGGGTCTGAAATACATCCAGCAGCGCTACGGGACGCCGTGCCAGGCGTGGTCGTTCAAGCGCGGCGCCGGCTGGTACTGAGC
>CALMIQ010000288.1 GCA_937863965.1 uncultured Micropruina sp. | reverse complement strand
ACCCCGACCAGCAGGTCATCGAGTTCCGGTCCGCTGCAGTCGTGGCCGCCGGCGAGTTCGACGAACCGGGCGTCCGGCAGCAACGCGGCCAGTTCGACGGACGCCGATCGCGGGCTGCGCGCATCCTCCGTTCCGCGGACGACCACCGTCGGCGTCCGGACGTGGGCGAGTTCGGGCCGCAGATCACGGGTCAGCTGGCGCAGCAGGTTGCGGGTGGTCGCGGGCCGCCAGTCCGCGAGCAGTGAACGCGCGGACGCACGGCGTGCCGGATCGGCGTCCTGGCCGAACACGGAGTCCAGGAAGGCCTCGGCCCACTCCTCGACCGGGTGGGTCAGGGTGAACTCCACGGACGCGATCCGGGCCGCGAGCGTCTCGGCGTCGAGCGAGCCGCCCCAGCCGGCATAGGCCCCGACCAGCACCAGCCGTCCGACCGACGCCGGGTGGTGGCGCGCCAGCAGCAGGGCGAAGATCGATCCGAGCGAGAATCCCGCCACGGTCGGCGCCTCGAGACCCAAGGCGGTGAGGAAACCGGACGCCGCGGCCGCCCAGGCGGCGTCGTCCCAGTCCAGGGGGATGTCGTCCGACTCGCCGCAGCCCGGGGCGTCCCAGGCGATGACGTCGAGGTGGCGGCTCAGCCGTCCGAGTTCGCCCGACCAGACTCGGGAATCCTCGAACGCCCCGTGGAACAGCACCAGCGGGGCTCCGCGTCCCCGCCGCCGATACGCGATGCGGAGCCCGTCGACCACGACCTCGGCCATGGGGCGATGCTACGCCCGCCCACCTCCGCGGCCCCCACGTCTGCACCTCGCGGGTCCGCGCGCGCCCACGTCCGCGCCCGCCCACGTCCCGCCTCGCACGTCCGCGCCCGCCCACGCGCGCGGCTGCGCCGAGGGCACCCACGCGCGCTAGGGTGAGCGCTCACCGGAACGGGTCCGGAACTGCCGAGGGTGGTGACTGGGTGAGCGGAGGCTTCTTCGCACTGCTGGACGACATCGTCGCGATGGCCAAGCTCGCCGCGGCCTCGATCGACGACGTCGGCGCGGCGGCCGGCCGGGCCAGCGCCAAGGCGGCCGGCGTGGTGATCGACGACACCGCGGTCACCCCGCGCTACGTGCACGGCTTCAGTCCCGAGCGCGAACTCCCGGTGATCAGGAAGATCGCGGCCGGCTCGCTGCGCAACAAGCTGCTGTTCATCCTGCCCGCGGCCCTGCTGCTCAGCCAGTTCCTGCCGTGGCTGCTGACGCCGATCCTGATGATCGGCGGCACCTACCTGTGTTACGAGGGCGCCGAGAAGGTCTGGGAGCGGTTCGGCGGGCACGGCGAGCACGAACCCGCCCCGGTCGTCGGCGGCCCGGACGAGAAGGTGATGGTGGCCGGCGCGATCCGCACCGACTTCATCCTGTCCGCCGAGATCATGGTGATCGCGCTCAACGAGGTCGCCGCCGAGCCGCTGCTGTCCCGCACCTTCACCCTGATCATCGTCGCGCTGGTGATGACCCTGGTGGTCTACGGCGTCGTGGCGGTGATCGTGAAGATGGACGACGTCGGCCTGCACCTGGCGACCGAACGCACCGGCGCCCTGGCCGCGCTGGGCCGCGGCCTGGTCGCCGCCATGCCGAAGGTGCTGGGGACGCTGTCGGCGGTCGGCATCGTCGCGATGCTGTGGGTCGGCGGGCACATCCTGCTGGTCGGCCTGAACGATCTCGGCTGGCACCCCCTCTACGAGCTGGTGCATCACGCCGAGGAGGCGGTCGCCCACGCCATCCCCGGCTTCCTCGGCGCCACCCTGGCCTGGCTGCTGAACACCGCGGCCTCCGCCGTCCTGGGCCTGGTCGCCGGCGCCATCGTGGTCGCCGTGATGCACCTGGTGCAGCGCTTGCGCGGCGGCGGCCATCAGCCCGGTCACCCGGCGGGGGAGGAGCCGGCCCACCCCGGGGAGACCGCCGGAACCCCCCGCGCCGATCAGCCTCCGGACGCCGTCGGCCACGAGCCCGGCCGCGAGGGCGAGGAGCCCGGGCGCGAGGGCGAGGGGCCCGGGCGCTAGGGACGTGCCGACCTTCGCTGGTCGAGCTGGCCGAGACCTTCTGGTCTGGGGTTTCGACGAGCTCAATCAGCGGCGCCGGGCTGTTCATCAAGGCCGCCGACGGCCAGATCGGGCATGCCCAGCGCTTCGCTGGCGATCTCGTCCTCCGTCGGGCCGCCGAGTGGTCACCCCATCGGGATACGCACCGCCGGCCGTCGGCCGGAGGCGGGCGTACGGTGAAACCGTGAACGACACCCCGGCACCGACCGCCGTCGACGTCCTGCTCGAAGCCTTCGGACGCATCCCCGACCTGGTGCGCGAGGCGATCCGCGGCCTCGACACCGCGACGCTGCTGCGGCGTCCGGAACTCGACGGCGTACCCGGCAACTCGATCGGCTGGATCGTCTGGCACATCGGCCGGATGGAGGACGCCCAGGTGGCCGGCATCGCCGGCACGGCGGAGGTGCACCGGGCGCAGGGTTGGCAGGATCGGCTCGGCGTGCCCTACCCGGCGAGCACCCACGGCTACGGCATGAGCGCCGCCGACGTGGCTCGCTTCGCGGTGCGCTCGCCCGCGGTGCTGACGGCGTACTACGACGCCGTCCACGCCCGCACCGTCGAGGTGATCGGCGGGCTGAGCGCTGACGACCTGAGCAGGGTGGTCGACCGTTCCTGGGATCCGCCGGTGACGGTGCTGGTCCGGCTGGTCAGCATCGTGGACGACGCCGCCCAGCACGCCGGCCAGGCGGCCTATCTGCGGGG
>CALMIQ010000287.1 GCA_937863965.1 uncultured Micropruina sp. | reverse complement strand
CGTGCCCTGTTGCCGGCACTGGCCGGCGAGGCCGTCGACGCCGCCCGGGTGTGGCTGATCGTGATCGTCGCCGCGATCGCGCTGTTCGTGACCTTCGGCGCCGCGTTCACCTCGGGCATGGTCGCGCACCTCGCGGACGCCGAACTGCAGCTCTCGTTGCGGCAGCGGATCATCCGCCACCTGCAGCGGCTGCCGCTCGGCTGGTTCGACGCCCGCACGTCGGGCACGGTGCGCAAGATGGTCGAGGACGACGTCAACTCGCTGCACCAGCTCGTCGCGCACGCGATCCAGGACCTCACCGTCGCCATCGCCGTGCCGGTGCTCAGCATCGGCTACCTGCTCGCCGTGCAGTGGCAGCTCGCGCTGGCCGCGGTGCTGCCCCTGGTCGTCACGGTCGTCCTCTACGCGGTGGCGATGCGCGGCGGCGCCGAGCGGTTCCAGGAGTACGACGCCGCGACCGAGCGGCTCTCGGGCGCGACGGTCGAGTTCGTGCACGGCATCGCCGTCGTCAAACGGTTCGGGCAGACCGGCCGCAGCCACCGCCGCTACCGCGACGAGACCGGCCAGTACGTGCGGTTCGTCGGACGGTGGACGCGCGAGACCTCGGTTCTCACCAGCGTCATCGAGATCGTCACCTCGCCCGTCGTCGTGCTGGTCTACCTGCTCGCGGTCGGCCTCGCCCTGGTCAACGCGGGCCTCGCCCAACCGATCGACCTGCTGCCGGGCGTCCTGCTCGGGCTGGGGCTCTCCGAGCCGCTGATGAAGCTGGGCACGTCGGCGCAGTTCCTGCGCAACGCGATGAAGGCGCAGGAATCGCTCGCCGGGTTCTTCGCGGTGCCGCCCGTCGCCGAGCCGGCCACCCCGGTCCGGCCGGACGGCCACGACATCGTGACCGACGAAGTGACGTTCAGCTACGACGGCGCGCATCGCGTGCTGCAGGACATCGCCGCGACCTGCCGGCCGGGCACCGTCACCGCGCTGGTCGGCTCATCGGGCTCCGGGAAGTCCACCCTCGCGCGGCTCGTCCCCAGGTTCTACGACGTCGACGACGGATCCGTCGCGATCGGCGGTGTCGATGTGCGCGAGGTCGCGGGCGGACGGCTGTACCGCGAGGTCGGCTTCGTGTTCCAGGACGTCCAGCTGTTGGGGGCCAGCCTGCGCGACAACATCCGGCTGACCCGGCCGTCCGCGAGCGACGACGAGGTCGAGCGCGCCGCCCGGGCCGCGCAGATCCACGACCGGATCCTGCGTTTCGACCGCGGCTACGACGCCGTTGTCGGCGATGACGCGAACCTGTCGGGCGGTGAGGCGCAACGGGTCACGATCGCCCGCGCCCTGCTCGCCGACGCGCCGATCCTGGTGCTGGACGAGGCGACCGCGTTCGCCGACCCGGATTCGGAGGCGGCGATCCAGACGGCGCTGACCGCCCTCGCCGCCGATCGCACCGTGCTGGTGATCGCCCACCGGCTGCACACCATCGCCGGGGTCGACCAGATCCTGGTGCTGGACGGTGGGCGCATCGTCGAGCGCGGCAGCCACGCCGAACTCCTCGCCCGCGATGGCCGCTATGCCCGGATGTGGGCCGACTACCGGGCCAACCACGCCCGTTCACTGCCGGAAGGAGCCCGGGCATGATCGGCCGGCTGCTGCACTATTCGTCGCCGGCCGCCCGCCGCCTGCTCGTCACCGAGCTGGTGTTCATCGTCGCCACCGCCGTGCTGCAGGGCGTCGCGTTCCTGATGCTCGTCCCGCTGCTGCGCGCCCTGTTCCTCGGTGACATGGCGACGGTGCAGACCTGGCTGATTGCGCTGACCGGGGTCGCCGTGGGCTACGCGATCGCGTTCTGGTTCGCCAGCCAGATCGGCATGAAGGCCAGCACGGTGGTGCTGCAGTCGCTGCTGGAGCGGCTCGGCGACCGGGTGGTCGAGCTGCCGATCGCCTGGTTCGCCACCGACCGCTCCGGGCTGCTGGCCGACGTCGCCACCCGCGGCACCATGTTCGTCGCGTCGACGCCGTACGCGATCGTGCGGCTGATCCTGACCGGCTTCATCACCCCGGCCACCGTGCTCGTCGGCATGTACTTCTTCGACTGGCGGCTCGCGCTCGCGATGACCGCCACCGCGCCGGTGATGTGGGCGGTGTTCCGCTGGCTCACCGTGGGCATGAAGCGCGACAGCGACGAGCACATCGAGGCGATCGGCGAGGCGTCCAACCGGGTCATCGAGTTCGCCCGGGTGCAGCCCGCGCTGCGGACGGCGGGCGACTCCTCGACCGCCGAACGCCTGGTCGAGCAGGCGTTGCAGCGCCAGCACCGCGCGTACCGCGGCCTGCTGGTCACCGGCGGCGCGGGGATCGCCGTGTTCGCGGGGTTCGTGCAACTGGCGCTCACGGTGATCATCGTGCTGGGTGCCTACCTGGCGCTCGGCGGCTCGCTCGAGCCCGCCACGCTGATCGCCCTGCTCGTGCTCGGCGTCCGCTTCACCGAGCCGATCTCGCAGTCGGGCGCACTCGGCGGCGGCGTGGCCGTGGCCAGGTCGACGCTCAGCAACTTCGACGACCTCTACGCCGTCGCGCCGCTCCCGGAGCCGGATCAGCCGGGGACGCCGGCGGACCGGGGCATCGAGTTCCGCGACGTCACCTTCGGCTACGGCGGCGCACCGGTGCTCGATCGCCTGTCGTTCACCGCCCCGTCCCGCAGGATGACCGCGATCGTCGGGCCGTCCGGCTCGGGCAAGACCACGATCACCCGCCTGATCGCCCGGTTCTACGACCCCGAGCAGGGTGGTCTGTGCCGAGGGCACGCTGCTCGACGAGCACCTGGCCTGGATCGAGC
>CALMIQ010000286.1 GCA_937863965.1 uncultured Micropruina sp. | reverse complement strand
ATCTGCCGCTGAGCCCGGGCGAGGTCGTCCAGGCGCTGTTCGCCACCGACGGCGGCTTCACCTCGACCGTCGTGCGCGACTGGCGGCTGCCGCGGGTGCTCGGTGCGCTGGTGTTCGGCGGCGCCCTGGCGATCTCGGGTGCGGTGTTCCAGTCGCTGACCCGCAATCCGCTCGGCTCACCGGACGTGATCGGCTTCGCCACGGGTGCCTACACCGGCGCGCTGCTGGCGCTCACCGTGATCGGCGCCGGCGCCGTGTCGGCGTCCGCCGGAGCCCTGGTCGGCGGCCTGCTGACCGCGCTGGTGGTGTACCTGCTGGCCTACCGGCGCGGCATGCAGGGCTTCCGGCTGATCATCGTCGGCATCGCCGTGACGGCGGTGCTGCACGCCGCCAACCTGTTCCTGCTGCTCCGGGCGCAGGAGGACGTGGCAATGGCCGCCGCGATCTGGGGCGCCGGATCGATCGCGCTGCTCGGCTGGCCGGCGCTGGTTCCGGCCGTGATCGGGCTGGCGCTGTGCACACCCGGGCTGCTGCTGGTGCCCGGCCTTCGGCAGCTCGAGCTCGGCGACGACGCGGCCGCGGCGCACGGGGTCGCGGTCGAGCGCGTCCGGATCGGGCTGGTGCTCTTCGCCGTCGCGCTGGTGGCGATCGTCACCGCCAGCACCGGACCGATCGCCTTCGTCGCCCTGGCCGCGCCGCAGGTGGCGCGGCGGCTCGCCGGCAGCGCCGGCATTCCGCTGGTGTCGTCGGCCGCCGTCGGCGCGCTGCTGCTGCTGGGGGCCGACCTGATCGCCCAGCACGCCCTGCCGGTCGACGTGCCGGTCGGCATCGTCACCGTCGTGCTGGGTGGTGTCTACCTGCTCACCCTGCTGGTCCACGAAGCGAGGAGCCGCTGATGAGCGTGTCCGAACCCCTCCGGGCCCCCCGGCTGCGCGCCGAGGGCGTCACCCTGCGCTACGACCAGCGCGTGGTGAGCACGGGTCTGACCGTCGACATCCCCGACCGGGAGTTCACCGTGATCATCGGCCCCAACGCCTGCGGCAAGAGCACGCTGCTGCGGTCGCTGTCGCGGCTGCTGCGTCCCGCGGAGGGCAGTGTCACGCTCGACGGCCGCCCGCTGGACGGGTACAAGCCGAAGGAGTTCGCGCGCCAGGTGGGCCTGCTGCCGCAGTCGTCGATCGCCCCGGACGGCATCACCGTGGTCGACCTGGTCAGCCGGGGACGGTTCCCCTATCAGAAGCTGGTCCGGCAGTGGACGCCGGCCGACGAGCACGCCGTCCGCGGCGCGATGGCCGCCACCAACGTTGCCGAACTCGCCACCCGGGAAGTCGCCGAGCTCTCCGGCGGTCAGCGGCAGCGGGTGTGGGCCGCGATGGCGATCGCCCAGCAGACCCCGGTGCTGCTGCTCGACGAGCCGACCACCTACCTCGACCTGACCCACCAGATCGAGATGCTCGACCTGTTCGCCCGGCTGCACCGCGACGGCACCACCATCGTGGCCGTGCTGCACGATCTCAACCAGGCGGCGCGGTATGCGACGCACCTGATCGTGCTGAAGGCGGGCCGGCTGATCGCGGCCGGGCCGCCGGCGAAGGTGCTGACGGTCGAGCTGGTCCGTGAGGTGTTCGAGCTGAACTGCCTGGTGATCGACGATCCCGCCTCCGGCACGCCGATGGTGGTGCCCACCGACGGTCGCTGGCGCTGACTGAACGCGATTTCTTCAATGGGTGATTTCTATCCGGTGAGCTCGGCGATGCCCAGCAGTTCGTAGTAGACCGCGCCCGATGGCCTCTCCGCATGGCAGGTGAGCAGCTCGGGCGCGCGCGCCTCGTGCCGCAGTTCGACGAGATAGCGGCGTCCGGGCGTGGTCAGGGTGACCGCGAAACGGTCACCGTCGCGGCGTGCGGCCAGGACCTCGACCACACCGATCTCCCGTAGTCCGAGCAGACTCCGCAGGGCATGCTCGGCGGCCTGCTGCGGCCACGGCACCGTGCAGTGTCCGCGGTGGTGCGCGAGCGTGAGCCGCCCGGCGAGGTGCTCCCCCACCGTCCGGACGCCGTCCTCGGGCGACAGCCGGCCGTAGCAGTGTGCGTCAGGCAGGGTGAGCAGGTTGGCGGCGAACCGGTCGCCGCCGAGATGGGAGGACTCCCAGGTGAGTTCCGGCCAGCGCTCGGCGAGGGCGGCGGCCAGCGGGCGTCCGCGCTCGGCGCAGCAGGCGTCGTGCCGGCCGTGGGTGCAGACCAGCAGCAGCGGCTCGGCGTGCGGCTCGAGGCCGACGCCGTCCGGGCCGGCGATGTCGCCCAGGTCCAGGTCGGCGACCTCGGCCAGGCCGGCCACGGACGCCGTCTCGCACCAGCCGTGCCGGGCGTTCACCACGTAGATCCGCCGCGGGCCGGCCAGGTAGCGTCCGGGTCGCCGGATCAGCAGCGGGCGGACGCCCAGGTCGCGCTGCCAGCGCAGCAGGGGTTCCCGCAGTGCGCCGGGCAGTCGCCGGCTGCGCAGGATCTCCGGTCCCCACGGTCCCGGATCCTCCAGCAGCAGGAAGTGCCGGACCGTCGAGGCGGTGGCGAGCAGCGGCTCACCGCGCTGCTCGCTGGCCACCGAGCAGCGGAGCGTCAACGAGCGACTTCCAGCAGTCCCTCGCGGACCAGCCGCCTGGTCAGCACGATGGCGGAGGCCCCGTCGAGGTGGTCGTGCAGCTCTGCCGGCGTCAGCTCGTCCCGGGCCAGGACGGCCTCGATCGCCGGCCCGATCCGCGCCGGGACGCTGACCCGCCGGTCCCCGAGCAGCAGCGCCAGCCGGTCGCCGTCCGGACGCAGCAGGCAGGTGCTGCCCGGACGCCGGCGCAACCGGGTGGCTGCGGTGATGCCGGGCGCGTCCAGGACGTCGAGCAGGCCGCCGCCCAGCAGCGGCTGGCGTCCGGTGGCGAAGGCGCGTTCCAGGCGCTGCACCACGGCGTCGGCGTCGGCGGTGCGGACGGACTCGGCCAGCCCGCCGAGCCGCTCGCGCAGGGCGGCCGCCAGGGCGTCCGGGTCGGCGAACAGGGCCGCCGGCAGCGGGTCGCCGGCGTTCTCCAGCAGCGGGTCGACCACGCGCCTTAGCAGGTCGCGCCACAGGTAGCGGTTGATCCCGACGGTGACGTGCAGGGACGCCGTGTCCTGGGTGCGGGCCGCATGCGGGGTGCCGGTCGGAAGGTACATCGAGGTGCCCGGGAGCATCATCACCCGGTGGGCGCCGGCCTCGTCGTGCACCTCCCACTCCTTGACGCCGAAGGTCTGGAAGACGAACACGTCGTGGGTGTCGGAGTGCAGGGCGAAACCCTGCGAGCCGGGCGGGGTCAGGTAGGCGTTGGCCTGACAGGGATGCCCCAGCTGCTCCTCGAGACCCCGGATCAGCGCCCGCAGCGGCTGCCAGTAGCGCTGCAGGCCCTGGAAGACGATGGTGGCTCCCCCGGCGAACTCGTCCAGCACCTTGCGGGCGTCGACCAGGCCCGTCATCGGCTTGCCGGCGATGCTCGCGTACCTGGTGAACCGCGACTCGGGCAGCACCGAGCCGCTCTTGGCGAGCCGCAGTTGCGGGGTGCGCAGGGCGGTCTCGGTGATCAGGTGGTCCGCCTGGTCGATGCCGAAGATGCCCTCGAGCAGCCCCGCCTCCACCTGGTGGACGAGGATCCGGCGACCCCAGACCTCAGCGATGAAGGTCTCGGGGTCGCCGGAGAGCAGGGTGAGTGGATCCATGCTCAGCCGTCTACACCGTCGGCATCTCCACCGTCCACACCATCGGCGTCCCCGCCGTCGACGCCGTCCGCGTCCCCGCCGTCGACGCCGTCCGCGTCACCACCGTCCACGCCGTCCGCGTCACCACCGTCGACACCAT
>CALMIQ010000285.1 GCA_937863965.1 uncultured Micropruina sp. | reverse complement strand
GTCGACCGGGGCGGCTACTTCGACCACACCACCGCCAACGCCGGCACCGACTTCCGTCGGCACGCCATCACCCTGCTCGAACAGATGGGCATCTCGGTCGAGTTCAGCCACCACGAGGGCGGTCCGGGCCAGCAGGAGATCGACCTGCGCTACGCGGACGCGCTCACCATGGCCGACAACATCATGACCTTCCGGGTGGTGATCAAGGAGGTCGCCGCCATGAAGGACATGTTCGCCTCCTTCATGCCCAAGCCACTGGAGAACGAACCCGGCTCGGGCATGCACACCCACCTGTCGCTGTTCGAGGGCGACAGCAATGCCTTCTACGACGCCTCCGCCGAGTACCACCTGTCGAAGATCGGTCGGCAGTTCATCGCGGGGCTGCTGCGACACGCCGCCGAGATCTCCGCGGTGACCAACCAGTGGGTGAACTCCTACAAGCGGCTGGTCGGCGGGTCCGAGGCGCCGCGCTACATCTGCTGGGGGCAGAACAACCGATCGGCGCTCGTCCGGGTGCCGATGTACAAGCCCTCGAAGGGGGCCTCGGCGCGGGTCGAGCTGCGCTCCATCGACTCGGCCGCGAACCCCTATCTGGCCTACGCGCTCGCGCTGAACGCCGGGCTGGCCGGGATCGAGAACGACTACGAGCTGCCCGAGGGCGCCGAGGACGACGTCTGGTCGCTCACCGAGCGGCAGCGGCAGGCACTCGGCATCAAGCCGCTGCCGCGCTCCCTGGACACCGCGATCGGGCTGATGGAGAACTCCGAGTTGGCCGCGGAAACCCTCGGCGAGCACGTCTTCGACTTCGTGCTGCGGAACAAGCGGGCCGAGTACGAGTCCTACCGGGCGCAGGTCACGCCGTGGGAGCTGCGGACGTCTCTGCCCGCGCTCTGACCCGGCCGTTGTCCGGCACTCCGTCATCCTTGTCCGGCACTCCGTCATCCTTGTCCGGCACTCCGTCATCCCGGGCTTGACCCGGGATCTCGTCGGCCGACGCTCCCGGTGGGCGTCGGGGTCCCGGCATTCGCCGGGATGACCTGGAACGGGAATTACCGTCCGGCGTGATCCCGGCGCAGCGGGAACAGCCCCGACAGGTCGCTGTGCGCCCCGCTGGCCCGGACGCGGTGACTCGCCCGGCCCCGCGCCCAGCTCAGCCGTCCGGTGGCCAGCGCCAGCAGGGTGGCGCCGTCGGTTTCGACGACATTGGGTGGCGTCCCGCGGCGGTGGGTACTGCCCTCGTCGTCCAGGGTGAGCTGGACGGCGGCGTACGGGGGGACGCGCAGTTCCACGGTCCGTCCGGGGTGTTCGGCCGCGATCCGGGCGCAGAGCGTGCGCACCGTGCGGGCCAGCCGGGCGGCGTCCGCGGTGGCGCCGAGCGCGGCCAGTTCGTCCAGCTCGGCCCAGTCGAGTGCGGGCGCCGGGCGGCGAATCGGGCGGGACGGCACGACGCCGACGATAACATCGCCGCCATGACCCGCATCTCGACGGCCGAAGGCAACCTGGCCCGCCTCGGCTTCGGCGATCCGCATCGGGCTGCGGCGCTCCTGGACGACTGGTACGACGACCTGGCCGACTCTTGCGACCACCTGATCACCGAGATCCTGGACAGCGCCGACCCCGATCTGGCGATCAGCGGGCTGGAGCGGCTGGTCGGCGAGCGGCCCGGGCTGCTGGCCGAACTCGGCGCCGACGGCGCGTGGTCGCGGCGGCTGATCGGCATCCTGGGGGCCAGCGTCGCGCTCAATCAGCACCTGGGCGTTCATCCCCTCGACGCCGACGTGCTGCGCGGACCGATCGGACGCCGGGACGCCGCCGACCTGCGGCGCACCCTGCTGGCCGCGGTGGGTGCCGATCCGGACGCGGCGTCCCCGGTCGCCGACCCGGCCCGCACCGACGACCTGCGGCTGGTCTATCGCCGCGAGGTGCTCCGGATCGCGGCCCGCGACCTGACCGCCGAGGACGCCCTCGACGAACTGCCCGAGGTGGCCGGCGAGCTCGCCGACCTGGCCGACGCCACCGTCGAGACCGCGCTGGCCCTGGCCCGCGGCGAGGTGCCCGGCTGGGAGTGCGCCCGGCTCGGCATCGTGGCGCTGGGCAAGACCGGCGGGCAGGAACTCAACTACGTCAGCGACGTCGACGTGCTCTATGTCGCCGAGGCGGCGCTCGACGGGGCCGGCGAGCCGGTCTGCGAGACCGGCCGGGCGGTAACCATCGCGACCAAGCTGGTCGGGGCGCTGACCCGGATCTGCTCGGCGCACACCGCGGCCGGGACGATCTGGCAGATCGACGCCGCGCTGCGTCCCGAGGGCAAGGCCGGGCCGCTGGTCCGCACGCTCGCCTCGCACGCCGTGTACTACGAGAAGTGGGCGAAGAACTGGGAGTTCCAGGCGATGCTGAAGGCGCGTCCGATGGCCGGCGATCTGGCCCTGGCGCAGGACTTCGTCGACCTGGTCACGCCGATGGTGTGGCGGGTGGCAGAGAACGACCAGTTCGTCTCCGAGACCCAGGCGATGCGCCGCCGGGTGATCGCGCTGCTGCCGGCCCGCGAGGCCGACCGCGAGATCAAGCTGGGCGCCGGCGGATTGCGCGACGTCGAGTTCAGCGTCCAGCTCATCCAGTTGGTGCACGGGCGCGCGGACGACCGCGTCCGGCAGCGCGGCACCCTGCCCGCGCTGGCCAAGCTGATCGAGTTCGGCTACGTCGGCCGCTCCGACGGCAAGGACCTGGACGCCGCCTACCGGCTGATGCGGCTGCTGGAACACCGCATCCAGCTGGAGAAGATGCGCCGCACCCACCTGATGCCCACCGACGAGTTGAACCTGCGCCGGCTGGCCCGCAGCGTCGGACTCGGCGGGGCCGACGAACTCCGCGGCCGCTGGCGCGAGGCCACCCGGCGGGTGCTGGGCCTGCACCAGAGGCTGTTCTACTCGCCGCTGCTGGAGGCGGTGGCGCGGATCCCGTCCGAGGCCGTCCGGCTGACCAGCTACGGCGCCGAGGTGC
>CALMIQ010000284.1 GCA_937863965.1 uncultured Micropruina sp. | reverse complement strand
CCGAGGCCGGCAAGCTGCTGATGGCGGCCGACGCGGTCGAGCAGAGCTACGTCGATTCGATGTTCGAGCGCGAGCGCTCGGTGTCCACCTACATGGGCAACCTGCTGGCCATTCCGCACGGCACCAACGAGGCGATGGTGGCGATCCGGTCGTCGGCCATCTCGCTGGTCCGTTACCCGAACGTGCTCGAGTGGAACGGCAACCCGGTGAAGTTCGTGATCGGCATCGCGGCCGCGCGCGGCCAGCACCTGGAGCTGCTCGGCCGCATCGCCGAGGTGTTCCTCGACGAGAGCAAGGTCGCCGTCCTCGAGCAGGCGACCACGGCCGCCGAGGTCCAGAACGCCCTGGTCAAGGTCAACGGCTGACACCGCCCCGCGGCGTCAGGGCTGGTCGCGGGTGAGCAGCGACTCCGCCAGGGAGGAGTGGGTGACCAGCATGGTCACCAGGCCGCTGCGCAGCGCAGCCAGCACGGCCTGGTGCTTCTCGGTTCCGTACGGGATGGCGATGCGCTGCGAGATTCCCGCGAGCTGCGCGGGATCCACGGCGATCATCCGTTCGCTGAACGAGATGTGCAGCGGCTCACCCTCGGCCGAGAGGCAGATCCCGGCCAGCTCGGCGCGGACGCCGGCCCGGGCCATCTCGGCGCGCTCGGCCGGGGTGGCGCCCTGGTAGAGGGTGGACAGGCCGGGCCCCCAACCCCCGACGCCGACCACGGCGACGGCGGCCGACGCCGCCTTGTCGAAGGCGCGGACGATCTCGGGCTGCCGCCGCAGCGCGCCGGCGGTGGCGGCGTCCGGAACCAGGAACGGCGCGAAGTAGAGGTAGGCCGGGCCTCGGCAGACCCGGGCGAGGGCGCGGACGAGGTCGACCGAGGTGTCCTCGTCGTTCTGGCCGGCCAGGCCCCGTTGCAGCACCCCGGTCAACTGGACGACGGACGCCTGCGGCATCCGGCGCACCTGCCGCACCATCGCCTGGACACAGCGCGCCCAGGCCAGCCCGATCAGGTCGCCGGCGGTGACCACCTCGGCGAGCAGGTCGGCCGCGGCCCGGCCGAGATTGGCGCGCACCGAGTGGGCGTCGTCCTCGGCACAGTCGACGACGACGGCGTGCTGTAGGCCGAACCGCTCGCGGAGCCGGATGGACCGGTCCAGGTCGATGGTGCCGGACTGCTGGATCTCGATCCGCACCAGACCCTCCTGGCGGGCTACCTGCAGCAGCCGCGCCACCCGGAAGCGGCTCACTCTCAACTGGTCGGCGATCTCGACCTTGGTCATGCCGTCGAGATAGTGCCGCCGAGCGATCTCGGCGGCGAGCACGAGTTCGGCGGGACCCTTGAAGGCGTTCGTTGATCGCAATAGCGGTGCGCTCATTTGAGGGCAGACGGTATCAGAAGGTGACCTGTCGTTGACAGGTGCCGATCGCCTCGTGATTCTCGAACTCTGGCCGGACCGCACGCCGTTCGGCTGAGCGGTGGCGGCCGGCGCGTGTGATGCAACGAGGCAGGAGGTCGGTGAATGGCCGGACGGCGGTACTTGCTGGGGGTCGACATCGGCACCGGCAGCAGCAAGGGCGTGGTGACCACCCTCGACGGCCGGGTGGTCGCGCTGGCCGAGCGAACCCACAACGTGTCGATGCCCCGGCCCGGCTGGGCGGAGATGGACGCCGAGGCGGTGTGGTGGAGCGACTTCGCCGCGCTGTGCGCCGAACTGGTGCCGCAGGCGACGGACGGCCGGATCGCGGCGGTGGGGGTCAGCGGGATCGGGCCGTGCATCGTGCCCGCGGATTCCGCGGGCGTGCCATTGCGGCCCGCGATCCTGTACGGCATCGACACCCGGTCGATGGCCGAGGTGGACGA
>CALMIQ010000283.1 GCA_937863965.1 uncultured Micropruina sp. | reverse complement strand
TCGACCCGGTCAAGGTCACCCGTTCGGCGCTGGCCAACGCGGCCTCGATCGCCGCTCTGCTGCTCACCACCGAGACCCTGGTGGTGGAGAAGCCGGAGGAAACCGAGGACGCCCACGCGCACTGAGCGAAGTCCGACCGATTGAGCACAACCCCCGCCCGAGCCTCTTCGGGCGGGGGTTCTGCTCTCCCCGCGACCGGGTCGCAGCTACGTCGCCATCGACGCCTACGCCACTGTGGCGTCCTTCCTCGCTCAGGACGCCGAGCGGGACTGGTACATGCGGCACAGCTACTGGAGGCGGCTGTTCGGGCCACTGTGGCCGCCGCTCGCCCGCAGCGTGGTCCGGCAGCGCCGGGCCGAGTCCGGCTGCCTCCCCATCGTGCGCTGGGTGTCGGTGTCGATCAACCGCATCTGGGGGTCGATGAGCAACCCCTACGACCTCCGGTTCACCACCGCCTTCGCCGACAACAGCTGGTTCGCCGGCTTCGACCAGGCCGCGACGCTGGCGGCGATCGACTGCCCGACCGTCTTCATGAAGGCGACGACGCGCTACGACCGCAAGGGAATCCTCCTTGCCGCCCTGAGCGACGAGGACCTGCATCGCGTCGAGGGCCTGCTGCGGGACAACCGGACGATCCGCGTCCGCGGCCCCCATGACATCCACTTCGCACGCACCAAGGCCTACGTGCGGGCACTCGCGGAACTCTCGTCTTAGGCCACTGGACGTACCCTGTCGGCGCAGCAGGCCCCACCGCGGCGGACCTGTGGCCAGCGTTCTCGACTCGAGCGGGGAGGGGTCCGTTCAGGATGTCGAGGTCAACGCCAGGAAGGGAGCAATTTCGAACTAGCCCGGGGAGCCGAGCTTGGTCGTCCTGCTTTTCCTACGGGGTTGTGGTGTCCACGTTCGTGTATGAGGGTGTTTGAACGAGGACACCTCCGGTGCCGACAGCCAGTCGACCCAAGAGCGTCGCGACGATTCACTCCTCCAAGGCGGGCAACTGCGCTATGCGGCGGGCGAGGGGTCTTCGATGGGTAGCGTCAGATCGGGCATCTGTGGCAGCGGTATCCGATTCTGGTTGGTCGCTGTTTTGGGAGAATTCTGCGTCCAACGCAATGGCTGACCTCTCAGCTTTCGGGCCGGAGGGTGATTCGCTGGCGATTTGATGAAGGCGACATGCCGTACGTGTCCGAATCTTCAGACCGATCGTTGATGTCTCCTTTGTGCCTGTGCAACGGTACTCATGGTCCGTCAAGGACTTGGATTTACCCACCCCGGGGTTTCGTACAAATGCAACAGGAGACTCAAATGAATCACCCATCACCAGGCGTCCGTTGTCCAGGGCGCATTCGTCGACTATTGGTGGGCGCATCGCTCGTCGGTGCGCTTACCTTTGGTGTCGCTGCGGTCCCCTCCGTGACGAATAGCGCGGCTGTGGCGAGCCAAACGGTGACCTCCAGCAGTCGATCAGTGGACGTCGTGCGCGACGTTAGCGCTCCGTTTGGCCACGCTGGCGCCGGAACCAACTCCGTGACGAGTTCCCCGGCGCAGAAGAGGATTCCGATCGGTCCGATCATTGACTGGATCAAGAAGAACGCACCGAAGATCATCGACGCACTCAAGAAGGCTCTGAAGAAGGGTTGGGATGCGTTCAAGGCGTGGTGGAACGGGTTGGCGAGCTGGATTCGCTGGGCAATCGACTTCCTGGCCAGCGGCACGCTGTGGGATCTCTTCCGAGCGCTGTACGACTACTTCTTCTGATCGAGAGGAACGCTTGCCGGTGACGACCGAGCGCGACGAGGCGTGCGAGCGGTCAGTTGCGCAACTCCCAGTGCCGAGCCGTCGTGGCGGCTCGGCACTGGGACTGTGGGCTTGCCTCTGCGGATGGTTCCTCCTGACGGGGCTCGTGGCGATGGGATTGGGACTAATCCTCGCTGGATCGGGATCGGCCTTCGAGTTGGCGATATGGGTGGCACTTGCCGCGGTGAGTGTCGCATGCTGGTTGGGCTTCCGCGGTCTCGCGAGGCAGATGCCTCCATTTCGTTGGCGCATGAGTTCGTTGGAGGCCGGCATCGGTGCCACTACGATCGGTGTATGCGCCGGGTTGCTACTCCGGGGGCCGGATTCGGTGGCTGCCTTTGTGTCGATGGCCACGCTGATCGTGGCCGCATTCTCTGAAGAGTTCATCTTCAGGTGGGTTCCTTCTGAGTTGACCCGCCGGTGCGGGGGAAATGCACGGATGCATGGGGCAGTTGCTGTGATTTCTGCGCTCCTGTTTCTGTCGCTCCACGATCTGAGTCATCCGGCGCTGGTTGTGGAGAAGATCGCCTTCTCGTTGGCGTCGTATTATCTATGTGTGTATTCGGGTGCCGTGTGGTTGTCGTGGATGGCACACCTGTTGACCAATTCGGCTGCGATCCTGGTGTTCGACGTGTCGCTGTCAGTCAGTGGCGAGTGGGTCTTCGTGGGGCTCAGCGTGCTTGCCGTGGGGACCATGTTGTTGGTCAGCCGCAGGCTGGGTGATCGGGGTGACAGGCTCGGGTAGAATGGGCGACGAGGGTGAAGAAAGGTGCAATGGATGACGGTGGCTGATTACATGGCTGAGTTGGCGTTCCGGTTGCGGTGGCGTCACGTGGGGGAGGCGAGGGTGCGCGAAGAACTCGTCCGCGTCAGCGATGAGGCTCGCGATGGCGAGGTGCCGTCCGAGGACCGGTTCGGCAAGCCTGCCGATTACGCCCGGACGATCGCCCGCGGGAAGTCGCCGTCACCCGGTTTCCTGGTGGCGAGCGGTCTTGCCGCGATCGCGGTCGTGGTTGTTGCGATTCGAGTCGTGAACAGCCTGATCCTGGGGCGGGAACAGAACGTCTGGATCTCCCTGGCCATCTACCTCGGCGCGTTCCTGTGGGTGCTGACGGCGACGGCGGTCGGCGCGCGTCTGGACCGCCGGATTCCCGTGGATCTGCAGTAGGGGTGGCCAGGATCGACGTGGCCGGGCTCAGCAAGTCCTACGGCCACACGCGCGTACTGAACGAGGTGAGCTTCGGGGTCCCGGCAGGTTCCATCACGGGGCTGCTCGGTCCGAACGGAGCGGGCAAGACGACGCTCCTCCGCCTGATGGTGGGGTTGGGCAGACCGGACCTGGGGGAGGCCCTGTTCGACGGGCAACGATACGTCGACCTCGCGGAGCCGACGTCGGTCGTCGGCTGCCTGCTGGATGCGTCGGCACACCACCCGGGGCGGTCGGTCTCGGAGACGGTGGTGCTGCATGCCCGCTACATCGGCCTGAGCGCGCGGCGAGCCGTCGGCGAGCTGGTCGACGTCGGACTGGGCCCCGTCCTGAAGCGCCGGTTCGGGGCGCTCTCGCTGGGCATGCGGCAGCGAGTGGGCCTGGCCATCGCATTGCTCGGACGCCCCACCCACCTGCTGCTCGACGAGCCCATGAACGGCCTGGACGTGGAGACGGCGGCCTGGGTGCGGGATCGGATCGTGAGCTTCGCCCGCCAGGAGGGCGGGTGCGTGCTGATCTCCAGCCACCTGTTGCAGGAGCTGCAGTCGTTCGCGGATCGCATCGTGGTGATCAGCCAGGGCCAGCTCGCATTCGAGGGCGGCATCGAGCAGACGCGCAATGAGCGATCCTGCATCGTGCTCGCACCGGACACGGCCGGGCTGCTGACGGCGCTGAACGCGGCGGGCGTGGGTTTCGCGCCGCCCGGCCCGGACGGACGGGTCGCCGTCCGGGCGTCCTCTGCCACGGTCGGCGGCCTCGCCCACCGTCACGGCCTGCTGATCGAGGAACTCGTGCCCGGGGACGCCAGAGCGTTGGAGTCGTTCTACATGGCGATCACCAAGGGTGAGTTCAGTCCGGAGAGTGGTGTTCCCCATGGGGCCAACTAGGAACTCGCCCTGGGTGACGACGGGCAGGCTGTCGCTGGTGGAGGTTCGCAAGGTCTTCACAACGCTCGGGAGCCGCACGTTCCTGATCGTGGTCGCCTCCCTGGGTGCAGTGATCGCCGTGGCCGTCGGCTTCCTCGGCGACGACCAACAGGTGAACGCCGCCGCAGTCCTCACGGTGCTCGGGTTGATGTTCACCATCGCGATGCCCGTCGTCGGCGTCCTGATCTTCACCAGCGATTGGCAACATCGCGAGATCGGGTCCATCTTCCTCGCGCAGCCGCGCCGCAGCCGGAGCTTCGTCGCGAAGCTGATCGCGAGTCTGCTGGTCACCGCGCTCCTCCTGGCCGCGGCCGCCGGGATCGCGTCCGTGCTGTCGGTCGGAGTCGGCGTCCTGCTGCAGCGGCCGCTGATCTGGACCGGTCTGGACGAGGCGGTCCCGCAACTGCTCGCGGGTTCGTTCGTCGGCGTGTTGGCCGGCGCCGCACTCGGAGCCGCCCTGCAGAACGCGATCGGAGCGATTTCGCTCTGCTTCCTTCAGACCCTGTTGATCGACCCACTGCTGGGGTTCGTGCCCGCTGGGGTGGGGCCGTACCTGATGACCGGCTCGATCACGTCGTTCGTGACGGGTGCGGGTGCCCTCGTGCCATTCGTCACGGCGGGCCTGCTGTGGCTCGCGGCCCCGCTGGCCATCGGTCTCGTGCGGCACCGCCTGGGTGAGGTGAGCTGACGCCGGACGTGACCGCGGGGGGTCCGCCTACGATGTCGAGGTCGACATCACCGGGGGGCGCAGTGTCGAACCAAGACCCGGGAGCCGAGCCTCGCGGACGTCGCGGAGTTGGCCGGCGTCTCGGTGACGACGGTGTCGCGGGTGACATCTGACAGACGGATCTGTGCGGGCGACGCCAGCGGCGTGTCACCCACGATGTGGACGCTCGTCTAGCATGTGGCGGTGTCCGCCGCCCGCCCTGTCCCCGCCCGGACGCTGCCCGCGGCGGCTATCGTGGCCGGCGGGCTCGGCACGATCCTGATCGGCTGGGGGAGCTGCCATCCGGAGTTCGCGTACGGACCGGACGGTTGGCCGTCGGCAGCGGTCGACGCGATCGGGCTGCTGTTGCCGATTCCCTGGAACCGGGCGGCGATCGTCACCGGGGTGGTCCTGCTGGTGCTCGCCTGGTGGTGGCTGAGGCCGGGAGCGGGTGACGCCGGCGCGGCCCGGGGTGCCGATCTCTCGGGTGCCCGGCCCGGCTACCGCCGTCGGCTGATGGCGGGGCTCGGGTGGTGGGCGCTCCCGCTGCTGTTGGCGCCGCCGGTGCTGTCGGCGGACGCCGTCCTGTACGCCGACCTGGGCTGGATCGTCAGCCAGGGCCAGAACCCGTACCTGGTGGGGCTGACCGGTGCCGGCGGTCCGTATGCGCCGCACGTCGACCCGCTGTGGGGCGGCAG
>CALMIQ010000282.1 GCA_937863965.1 uncultured Micropruina sp. | reverse complement strand
GGCAGCGCGGTGTCCGTCCTGCTGTATCTGGGTCTTGCCTGGATCCTGCTCAGCCGCGCCGGCGTCCTGACCGGGGGGCGGACGCCGTTCGTCACGGTGGCCGCCTGGGTGCTGGTCGGCTACTTCGTCCTCGGCGTCGGGCTCAACCTGATGTCGCGCAGCCCAGCCGAGCGGTGGACGATGGCGCCGGCCTGCCTGGTGCTGGCCGGCTGCGCCCTGGTCATCGCCCTGGCGTGAGGCCGAACCGGACGCTGTCCGGGCACTCCCGGCCGCGGAGTGGGTGACATGTGGGTCGGGGGCAGCACAATGGCTCCCATGCAGTTGCCCGTGATGCCCCCGGTGAAACCCATGCTGGCCAAGTCGGTGCCGACGATTCCGACCGGCGCCTTGTCCTACGAGCCGAAGTGGGACGGCTTCCGCTCGATCATCTTCCGCGACGGCGACGAGGTCGAGATCGGCTCGCGCAACGAGCGTCCGATGACGCGGTACTTCCCCGAGGTGGTCGAGGCGGTGAAGGCCAACCTGCCCGAGCGCTGCGTCGTGGACGGCGAGCTGATCGTCGTCGTCGGCGATCGGCTGGAGTTCGAGGTGCTGCAGCAGCGGATCCACCCCGCGGCCAGCCGGGTGAGGCTGCTGTCGGAGCAGACCCCGGCCAGTTTCGTCGCCTTCGACCTGCTCGCCCTCGGCGACGTGGACTACACCGAGCGTCCGTTCGACGAACGCCGCGCGGCACTGGAGCGGGCGCTGGTCGATGCGCAACCCCCGATCCACCTGACGCCCATCACCCGCGACCCCGGCCTCGCCGAGGAGTGGTTCGCCCAGTTCGAGGGCGCCGGCCTGGACGGCGTGGTCGCCAAGCCGCTGGACGGCAGCTACCAGCCGGACAAACGCACCATGTTCAAGATCAAGCACCAGCGCACCGCCGACTGCGTGGTGGCGGGCTACCGGCTGCACAAGAGCGGGGACGATGCGATCGGCTCGCTGCTGCTCGGCCTCTACAACGAGGCCGGCGAGCTGGCGTCCGTGGGAGTGATCGGTGCGTTCCCGATGGCCACCCGCAAGGCGCTGTTCACCGAACTGCAGCCGCTGGTGACCACCTTCGACGACCATCCGTGGGCCTGGGCGCGGCAGGAGGAGGGCGCCCGGACCCCGCGCAACTCCGAGTACAGCCGGTGGAACAACGGCAAGGACCTCTCCTTCGTGCCGCTGCGCCCCACGCGGGTGGTAGAGGTGCGCTACGAGCACATGGAGGGCGTCCGGTTCCGGCACACCGCCCAGTTCAACCGCTGGCGTCCCGACCGCGACCCGCGCTCGTGCAGCTACGAACAGCTGGAGGAGCCGGTGAGGTACGACCTGGCCGACATCCTCACCACCCGCCCGGACGCCGGTTGACGGATGGTGAGATGACCACCGGGTGAACAGCGGGTATCCGGCGGGTTTTCGCAACACGCCTAGTGTCGCCCCCGAAGGTGCGCCAGACTACGTGAATGGCAGCCAAGAAGAAGTCGAAGAAGACCAGCGAGCCGGCGACGCCGTCCCGGCCGACGGAACCGCTGAGCAGGCTGCTCCGGTTGCCGCAGGGACCCGTCGACCTGGCGAAGCTGGACACCGCGGCCACGCACGGCTACCCGGGGGTCGGCAAGGCGGACGCCCCGGCGTTGACCCAGGCGCTGGCGCCCGAGCTGTCCGACCTGCAGGAGCGGCTCTTCGCCAATGGACGCTCCAACCCGGAGAAGGCGCCCAGCATCCTGGTGCTGCTGCAGGGCATGGACACCTCCGGCAAGGGCGGCGTGATCCGGCATGCGATGGGCATGGTCGATCCGCAGGGCGTCCAGCTGACCTCGTTCAAGGCGCCGACCAAGGAGGAGCTGAAGCACCACTACCTGTGGCGGATCAGGCGGGCGCTGCCCGACCCGGGCATGATCGGGGTCTTCGACCGGTCGCAGTACGAGGACGTGCTGGTGGTCCGGGTCGAGCAACTCGTGCCGGTGAGCGAATGGAACGGCCGCTACGACGAGATCAACACGTTCGAGCAGAAGGTGGCCGAGGCGGGCACCACCATCATCAAGTGCTTCCTGCACGTGTCCTTCGCCGAGCAGAAGGTGCGCCTGGCCGAACGGCTGGCGAGCCCCGAGAAGTACTGGAAGTACAACCCGAAGGATGTCGACGCCCGGGCCAAGTGGCCCGCCTACCAGGAGGCGTACACCGACGCCCTGGAACGCTGCAACACCGACCACGCGCCGTGGTTCGTGATCCCGTCCGATCGCAAGTGGTACCGCAACTGGGCGGTGGCGCAACTGCTGCGCGAACATCTGATCGGACTCAACCAGTCCTGGCCGGAGGCGACCTTCGACGTGGCGGCCGAGAAGACCCGGGTGGCTAAGTCCTGACGCCGAACGAACGGCCGCCCGGCGTCAGGCGATGGTGAGGTGCCGGGCGGGCACCTCGTCCTCGATCTCCTCGAATCCGAAGTCGAGCAGGTCCATGGCGGCGAAGGCGTAGCGGGCCAGGATCAGGTCCATCACCTCGGACGCCGACCCGAGCGGCTCGCTCACCGACACCGCGCCGCAGCGCTCGGCCAGGTCTGCCTGGGCGTGGAACAGCTCCGTGGCGGTCAGGAAGAAGGACCCGACGGCGATGTGCCGGCGGCCCTGCGCCCGCAGGCCCTGGATGGCCTGGGACACCGACGGGCCCGAGCCGTCCGCGACGGCGGTCAGGCAGGGCAGCCGGTGGTGGGTCGACCACTGCCGCGCGCGCCGGGCGAGCAGTGCGTTGCCGCGGACGTCGCCGCTGCGGGCCGAGGACAGCACCAGGCCGTCCAGCTCGAGCACGCGGTTCACCGACAGCGAGGATCGCAGCCGCTGGTCGAGGACGGTGAGCAGGCTCACCTCCGGCCCGATCGGACGCGACACGCTCACCCGCAGGTCGGGGTACAGGCTGCGCAGCTTGACCGACTGACCGATCACCCGCTCGTCCGGATCGATGGCGTGGGTCAGCTGCAGCGGCACGAGCACGATCTCGGTGATGCCCTGCTTGATCAGTTGCGACACCACCTGGGTCGTCGAGGGGGAGCAGTGATCGAGGAAGGAACAGTGCACGGACAGCCCGGGGCGCATACCCTGGAGGCCCTGCCTCAAGGAGTGTGCGACTTGGGCGACTCGGGCATCGGTGCTGCCCATTCCCACCATCACCAAGGCTGGAGCGGTCATGATGTGCCTCTCTTGCGTCACATGTCCTGCGGCTCCATTGCCGGCGCGTTTTCGTGAGTCCAACTTCTCTCGCCGCTTGTACCAGATGCAAATCGAGCGCTCGACATGTGAGACGTTCGTCCCATCCCTCGGAAGATCGGCCCTCCAGCGGGTGCGTGTGGGCGGTTTTGGCTAAGAGGAATCCAAGAATCTCAGTACGTGGACGTTCGCCAGGCCATCCCGGCGGAGTCTGGTCCGGCTAGCCATCGGGTCCGCTCGGCGGCCCTCGGGTCTGCTCGGGCTACCCGTGGCGCGCGGGGCCGACCGGGCGGTCGCCGGCCAGTGTGATCCGCCGCATCACCCGCTGCGCGGTGTAGTCGCGGTTCGCGTAGTGAGAGGTGCTGCGGTTGTCCCAGATGCCGAGGTCGCCGGCCTGCCAGCGATGCCGGATGGTGTGTTCCGGCTTGGTCAGGTGCGCGTAGAGCAGGTCGAGGATGCCGCGGCTCTCGGCGTCCGACACGCCGACGATGTGGGAGGTGAAGCCGGGGTTCACGAAGAGGCCCTTCCGCCCGCTGACCGGGTGCACCCGGACCACCGGATGGGTCACCGGGGTCAGCTCGGTGACGACCGTCCCGTCCCACTCGTTGCCGCGGCCGCCGCGTCCGTGCTTGAGGTAGTTCCCCCACTCGCGGTTGCCGTCGTGGACGGCGTCGAGTTCGTCGACGAGCCGCCGGACCGGTGCCGACAGCGACTCGTAGGCCAGCTGACTGTCCACCCAGCTGGTGTCCCCGCCGGTCGGCGGCAGATCCACGGCGCGCAGGATCGATCCCAGCGGCGGCCGCTCCATGAAGGTGACGTCGGTGTGCCAAACGTCCGAGAAGGAGAAGTCCGGGTCGGCGCTGTCGATGGAGTACACCTCGGGATGCTCGGCATCCACCGAGGGGGCCACCGGATGACCCGCGGTCAGGTCGCCGAGCCGGCGGCCGAACTCCACCTGGTCGTCGTCGGTCAGGTCCTGTCCGCGGAAGAACAGCACCTTGTAGTGGACGACGGCCTGTGAGATGGCGGCGACCTGATCGTCGGTCGCCGTCCTGATGTCGAGCCCGATCACCTCGGCGCCGAACGAGGGGCCGAGCGGATCGAGGGTGAGTCGGGACCTGAGGTCGGTGGGGATGGTCGTGGTCATGGACGTGCTCCTTTCAGGCCGCCGCGGCGCGGACGGCGTGGGCTACTTCGGTGCGGGCGATGGCGTAGGCCGGTTGGTTGCGCAGGTCGTCGGGGTCGACGCCGTTGCGCGGCAGGTCGACCCGGAGATCGAGGGCGATCTGGCCGGGGCGTTTGGTCAGCACGATGATCCGGCTGCCCAGGAAGACCGCCTCGTCGACGCTGTGGGTGACGAACACCGAGGTGCGGCCGGTCTCGGCGCTCACCCGGCGGAGGTCCTCCTGCAGCCGCTCCCTGGTGAGGGCGTCCAGCGCCGCGAACGGCTCGTCGAGCAGCAGCAGCGAGGTGTCGACGGCGAGTGCCCGGGCGATGGCCACCCGCTGCAGGCTAAGTTGTTCCCAGTAACTAAGGGTAGGCTAACCAGCCTGTCGTCGCGCCGCAACTGGGTCATGGTTCAAGCTGCCGGGTCGAGTGCTGTCGCAGGTCTCGGCCACCGTGTCGATCGTCGGCGCGGCCGGGGCGTCTGAGGTGGGACGCGGGGGCTCGCCATCGGCCGTCGAGAGGGAGGGTTGCGCGGTAACGGGCATGCCGTCACGGCCAAGGGAACGGGCACATGGTGGGCACGAATGGAACCGGCCCCAGTCGGAACCGGGTTCTGACTAGGGCCTTGGCGGTGGGCGATACTGGGTTCGAACCAGTGACCTCTTCGGTGTGAACGAAGCGCGCTACCACTGCGCCAATCGCCCGCGAGTGCCTACGATAGCCGACTCGCCCGGCTCTTCGCACATCGGCCGGGGCGGGTGGGTCGGAGGTGTCGGTGACGGTTCGTCCCGACATCCGGGGCAGACTTACAACGGCCACCCTTGCGTTCGTTTATTTGTTCGATTACAATGGGTGAATGGAGGATGTGGTAAGGCTCGATGCGGCCAGGCTCGCCACGTTAGCGGAGGAGCTGGCTGGCCTTGCCGGGGCTGGTCCGGTCGAACTCGTCGACACCATCGCCCAGCTGGAGCGGCTCAAGAATGCCGCCGCAGCCGCTCAAGCCCGTGCCACCGTCGAGCTGCGTGAGATTCGGGAGGTCGAGGCCCGGAGTGCTGGTCTCAGCGTTCAGCGGGTGGCTGGTTCGGTAGCCGGCGAGATCGGGCTGGCCAGGCATGAGTCGCCGCACCGGGCCAGCACCCTGGCGGGTTTGGCCGGCGTGCTGGCTGCCGAGATGCCGCACACGATGCAGGCGTTCACCACCGGGGATGTCTCGGAGTGGCGAGCCACCATCATGGTGCGGGAGACCGCCTGCCTGTCGCGGGAGCACCGCATGGCGGCCGATGCCGAACTCGGACCCAAGCTTGCGACCCTGTCGACGCGGGAGATCGCGTCCGAAGCCCGCAAGGTCGCCTACCGGCTCGACCCGCACAGCGTGGTCGCCCGCATCGGGAAGGCCGAAGCCGATCGGAACGTGACCATCCGGCCCGCACCCGACTGCATGACCCGCATCTCCGCCCTCCTCCCGGTCGCCCAGGGCGTCGCCGCTTACGCCGCCCTCACTGAGGCGGCCGACGCGGCCCGCGCCGCCGGTGATGAGCGGTCCCGGAACCAGGTGATGGCCGACACCCTGGTTGCCCGCGTCACCGGACAGGAGACTGCCGAGGAGGTCGAGGTCGAGGTGCAGATCGTGATCACCGATGATGCGCTGCTGGGCACCAGCGACACCCCCGCCCGGCTCAACGGCTACGGACCGATTCCGGCCGGCCTGGCCCGCCGGCTCGCGGCAACCGCCGGCGAGAAGCTCCGCGCCTGGATCCGCCGCCTCTACAGTCCGCTCGGTGACGGCCGGCTGGTCGCCATGGAGTCGACCCGGCGTCACTTCCCGGACGGACTGGCCGCGTTCATCGCGACCCGGGACGAGGTGTGCCGCACCCCGTGGTGCGACGCACCCATCCGGCACACCGACCACATCACCCCGTTCTATGCCGGCGGCGCGACCACGGCCGGTAACGGGCAAGGCCTGTGCGAGCAGTGCAACTACCTCAAAGAACACCCGGGCTGGCGCCACACCGCCGAACCCGACGGCACCATCACCGTCCGAACACCCACCGGCCACGAGCACCACAGCCGACCACCCGATCTTCCCCACGAACCGAGGCGGGGCCGATTCGTCGTCGACCTCAGCTACCTCGGATCCGCCGCCTGACGGGTGGGTGACTCAGTTTGCTTGCCCCGAGTCGGGGTTGTTAAGGTTGCATCCGCACCGGGGAGCCCGCGAGGGTCCGGAACGCATGCGGACGTGGCTCAGTTGGTAGAGCATCACCTTGCCAAGGTGAGGGTCGCGGGTTCGAATCCCGTCGTCCGCTCGGAGTTGGTCTCGTACCTGCCGCGGCGAGGCCGGTTCTCACCGGTGGAGTGGCCGAGAGGCGAGGCAACGGACTGCAAATCCGTGTACACGGGTTCGAATCCCGTCTCCACCTCGGGCGGTTGGCGCAGTTGGTAGCGCGCTTCCCTGACACGGAAGAGGTCATCAGTTCAAGTCTGGTACCGCCCACCATCACGATTCCCGGTCTGACAAGGCCGGGAATCGCGGCGTTCAGGACCTCTTCCGCAACCCGGCGAGCCGCTTCTGCAGCAGCGTGCGTTCCAGCGGGCCCAGTTCCTCTAGCACGTCGACCAGGACGCCGAGCGCGGCCAGGCTGTCCAGCGCCGCCTCGGCCCGCTCCGGGTCGACACCCTCGTACAGTTCCAGGCCGATGAAAGCCGCTCCGACCGCCCGGGACAGATCGTCGACGTCCACCAGCTCCCGGATCGGGGACGCCGCCAGCAGCCGGTCGACGGCCCGGGCGACCTCGGCGAACCAGAGCCGCAGGCAATCGCGCGCCGTCCGGGCATGCTCCGGGTCGGACTGGCCGGCCGCCAGCAGCTGTGCCATCACCCGGACGGCGCCGCCGGCGGACTCCTCGGCGTGCAGCCGGCGTCCGACCGCGAGCAACTCGGTCAGGGACTTCGCGCCGGCGAGCGCCGGACGGTAGTGATCGATCGCCTGCTGGGTGCTGAGCCGCGTGGCCTCCCGCACCAGCTCGGGCACCGAGTCGAAGTGGTAGAAGACCAGGGCCTGGTTCACCTGTGCGACGGACGCCACGGCGCGTGCCGAGACCCGGGTGATGCCCGGCCCGGCGAGCAGCTCGATGGTGGCACCCAGCAGCCTGTCGCGGGTTTCGGAGGTCGCCATCAGGCGAGCGTAGGGCGATCGGATCCCCACGCGACCCAGGGCGCGGCGAACCCGCCGCACAGCGTCGCAATGACGACGCCCGGCAGGCCGGAGGCGCCGTAGCTCGCCAGCACCAAAGCGGCGGCGCCGGCAGCCGCGACGCCGCCGAGCGAGCGCTGGAGACCGTCGGAGGTGCCGCGACGGGCCAGCACCGTCAGTAGCCCGCCGACCAGGGCGCCGGGTGCGGCACCGACGGCCGCCGCCACGCAGCCGATCACCCCGAGCAGGGAGATCCAGCCCATGACCGGAACCTCACCGCCCAGGACGAGGTTCTGCGGGATCACCGAGACCGCGGTCAACACTGCGGCGGCCATGCCGGCGACCGCGCCACGCCGCGCTCCGCCCGTGAACCGGGGCGCCGGAAGGGGAGCCAGCAGCTCGCCGGGGTAATTCTCGTAGAGCGCTGGCGCCCCGGGGCGTCCCTGCCATGTCATCACGATCACCCACCCTGGAAGATGTTGAGCATCTGCTCAAACGACAGCCTAGCCGTCGTTGAGCGATCGCTCAAGACCTGGATCGGCCCCGGTCTTCCGCTGGAGAGCGCTGGAATCAGTCCGAAGACGGGACTCGTCAGGACCGGTTCCGAAAAGTCACCCGTAGGGGGGACAGATCTCGGTGGCGATCGGCGAGAGGCTTTCCTTAGAGTCACCTGCGGGGGAGATCACAGGTCGCTCGACATGGGGGGAGATCACGTCGAGCGTCGGTGATTCGACGACGGGAGAAAGGTTGCTCCGACAAGGAGTTCGGCCTTCCTGACTGTGGCTGAAGCCGGATTCCGACCGGGGGGATCGGAGTCCGGCTTCAGTGTGTTCCGGGCTGGGCGCCGCCACTCGCACGGACGAGGTGCGGCACAATGGCTCAGGCTGCCCGCTCAGGGCACCAGTCATCCGATCCGGAAGGAAGTCCCGTCGTGTCTGTCTCCATCACCGTGGTGCGCCCCGATTCGCGCGAAGCCCAGGTGGTCGAGACCACGACCACCGGACTCGACCTGTTCGGCAGCGACCGAACCGTGGTCGCCATGCGGGTCGACGGGGAACTGCGGGACCTCTCCCGCGAGCTGGCCGAGGGCGACGAGGTCGAGCCCGTCTCGATCGATTCCCCCGACGGCCTCAACATCCTGCGGCACTCCACCGGGCACGTCACGGCCCAGGCCGTCCAGGCGCTGTATCCGGCGACCAAGCTGGGCATCGGCCCGTTCATCGCCGACGGCTACTACTACGACTTCGACACCGAACGTCCGTTCACGCCCGAGGACGTCGCCGCCATCGAGAAGCAGATGGGCCAGATCGTCCGGGAACGGCAGAAGTTCGTCCGGCGGGTCGTCGCTGAGGACGAGGCGCGCGCCGAGTTGGCGTCCGAGCCGTACAAGCTGGAGCTGATCGGCATCAAGGGCAACGCCGGCGACACCGAGGGCGCCTCGGTCGAGGTGGGCGGCGGCGAACTGACCATCTACGACAACGTCCGGCGCGACGGCAGCGTCGCCTGGAAGGACCTGTGCCGCGGCCCGCACGTGCCGCACACCGGTTACCTGAACGCCTACGCACTGATGCGGACGTCCGCCGCCTACTGGCGCGGCGACCAGCGCAACGCCCAGCTGCAGCGCGTCTACGGCACCTCATGGCCGACCCGCGACGACCTGAAGGCCTACAAATTCCGGCTCGAGGAGGCCGCCAAGCGCGACCATCGCAAGCTCGGCGCCGAACTGGACCTGTTCAGCTTTCCCGACGAGATCGGCTCCGGCCTGCCCGTCTTCCATCCCAAGGGCGCGATCGTCCGGATGGAGATGGAGGACTACTCCCGGCGCCGGCACGTCGAGGAGGGCTACGAGTTCGCCTACACCCCGCACCTGACCAAGGCGCACCTGTTCGAGACCTCCGGGCACCTCGACTGGTACGCCGACGGCATGTACCCGCCGATGCACCTCGACGAGGAGCGGGACGCCGAGGGCAACCTCCGGCGGCAGGGGCAGGACTACTACATGAAGCCGATGAACTGCCCGATGCACTGCCTGATCTTCCGCTCCCGCGGACGGTCCTACCGGGAGTTGCCGCTGCGGCTGTTCGAGTTCGGCACGGTCTATCGCTACGAGAAGTCCGGCGTCGTCCACGGCCTCACCCGGGCGCGCGGCTTCACCCAGGACGACGCGCACATCTTCGCCACCAAGGAGCAACTGGCGCAGGAGCTGGAGCGGCTGCTCACCTTCGTCCTGAAACTGCTCGCCGACTACGGACTGGAGGACTTCTACCTGGAGCTCTCCACCCGCGATCCGGAGAAGTCGATCGGTGACGACGAGACCTGGGAGGTGGCCACCGAGACGCTGCGGCAGGTCGGCGAGGCGTCCGGGCTCGAGCTGGTTCCTGACCCGGGTGGAGCGGCCTTCTACGGCCCGAAGATCTCGGTGCAGGCCAAGGACGCCATCGGCCGGACCTGGCAGATGTCGACCATCCAGCTCGACTTCTTCGAGCCCGAGCGGTTCCAGTTGGAGTACACCGCGCCGGACGGCAGCCGGCAGCGTCCGGTGATGATCCACCGCGCCCTGTTCGGCTCGATCGAGCGTTTCTTCGGCGTGCTCACCGAGCATTACGCCGGCGCCTTCCCGGCGTGGCTGGCACCCGTCCAGGTGATCGGGCTGCCGGTGGCCGAGGAGTTCAACGACTACCTCGCCGGCGTCCTCGACCAGCTCCGGGCGCGGGGCGTCCGGGTCGAGCTGGACGCCTCCGACGACCGGTTCGGCAAGAAGATCCGCAACGCCGCCAAGGCCAAGGCCCCCTTCGTGCTGATCGCCGGCGAGACCGACCGCGAGGCCGGCGCGGTGTCTTTCCGGTTCCGGGACGGCTCGCAGCGCAACGGCGTGCCGGCCGACGAGGCGGTGGCGATCATCGCCGACTTCATCGCGAGCCGGTCGAACGCCGACCCGACCGCGCAGAGCTGATCATGCCGGCCGATCCCTCGGACCTCGTCGTGGAGCCTCCCGGCGAGCGTCCGGGGGTGCCGGACGCCTTCCAGCGGCTCTGGACGCCGCACCGGATGGTCTACATCGGCGGCGAGAACAAGCCGTCGGACGACACCGAGCGGCAGTGCCCGTTCTGCCGCGCGCCCGGGCGACCCGACGACGAGGGCCTGATCGTGCACCGCGGCGTCGTGGCGTACGCGGTGCTGAACCTGTACCCGTACTCGCCCGGGCATCTGCTGGTCTGCCCCTACCGGCACGTCTCGGACTACACCGACGCCACGCCCGAGGAGGTCGCCGAGATCGCCTCCCTCACCCGGCGGGCGATGACGGTGATCCGCGCGGTGAGCCATCCGGCCGGGTTCAACCTCGGCATCAACCAGGGCGAGGTGGCCGGTGCCGGGATCGCCGCCCACCTGCACCAGCACGTGGTCCCACGCTGGTCCGGCGACGCCAACTTCCTGCCGATCGTCGCCCAGACCAAGGCGGTGCCCCAGCTGTTGGCCGACACCCGCGCACTGCTCGCCGACGCCTGGTAGCGCGTCACCGTCATCGCGGTGAGCACCGGGCTCGCTCCCGTCGCGTTCGGTCGCGGCCGGTTGGGATCCCGGGGCGAGCCCGGGATGACGTGGTGCGTCCTCGCTAGTCTTGAGTCCGTGTCATCCGGCGAGCCCTACGACACCGAGCGGATCCTCACCCTCCCGAATGTGCTGAGCTTCGTTCGGCTGCTCGGCGTCCCGCTTTTCCTGTGGCTGCTGCTGGAGCGCCAGTACGACCTGCTGGCCGTCGCCGCCCTGGCCTTCTTCGGCGCTACCGACTGGGTGGACGGCTACATCGCGCGGACGTGGAACCAACGCTCCAAGCTCGGCCAGGCGCTCGACCCGCTCGCCGACCGGCTGTACATTCTGGCCACGCTGATCGGCCTGGCGATCCGCGAGATCATCCCGTGGTGGATGGTCGTGCTGCTGATCTCCCGTGACGTGCTGATGGCGGCCGTGGTGCTGCCGCTGCTGCGCACCCGCGGCTTCATCACCCTGCCCGTCCACTTCCTCGGAAAGACGGCCACGTTCTGCCTGCTGTACGCCTTCCCGATGGTGCTGCTCGGCGCCGGCGCCGAGCCGTGGGCGCTGGCGTTCCGCGTCATCGGCTGGGCCTTCGCCCTCTGGGGCGCCGCGCTGTACTGGTGTGCCGGCCTGATGTACTTCGGCCAGACCCTGGACGTGATGCGCCGGTTCCCGCCGCTGGGCAAGGGCGATCGTCCCTCCACGACGGCCGCGGTCACCGGTTCGGGATGACCCCTCCGGAACCCGCGGTGCGGCGTCGGCGGGTGGACGCCAGCATGGACCTGCTCACCGACCTCTACCGCGATGCGCTCGACCCGGGCTACCGGTCGGCGGCCCCGCGCCGGCGGCGCTGGTGGCTGATCGGGCTGGCGTCGGCGGTGATCGGCCTGATGATCGGCACCTCCGTCGCCGACCGGCTGCGGGCGGCGCCCGCCGAGCAGGTCGAACGGGAGCAGCTCGTCCAGCGGATCGAGGAGGCGGCCAGGACCGCCGATGCCCGCCGCGTCCGGGTGCTCGAAGTGCAGGAGGAGAACCGGCAGCTCTCCGCCGACGCCTTGGCGAAGGATCCGGCCGCCGCCGAGGTGCAGCGCCAACTCGACCTCCTCGGACCGGCCACCGGCATGCAGGCGGTGACCGGACCGGGCGTCGTCCTGACCGCCGACGACGCCGACGACACCGAACGCCGGGGCAGCAAGGTGGTGGACGTCGACCTCCGCCAGGCCGTGAACGGGCTGTGGCGCGTGGGCGCCGAGGCCATCGCGGTGAACGGTCACCGGCTGTCCTCGCGGACCGCCATCCGCGGCGCCGGGGACGCCATCACCGTCGACTACCGCTCCCTCACCAGGCCGTACCGGATCGAGGCGATCGGCGATCCGACGGCCCTGCTGCAGGGGTTTCCGGGCACGCCGGGAGGGGCCTGGTGGGCCTACCTGAAGCAGAACTACGGCATTCGTTACGAGCTCGCCTCGGCGGGTAGTCTGCGCCTCAACGCCGACCCCGGCCTGGGAGTCCGCAACGCCGAACGGAAGCCGTGAGGGGGTGACGCCGTGTTCGCCATCGTCGGCCTGATCATCGGGATCGCGCTCGGCATCTTCCTGGAACCGGTCCTGCCCACCGGCCTGCAGCCCTATCTGCCGATCGCCATCGTGGCCGCCCTGGACGCCCTGTTCGGCGGCTTCCGCGCCTACCTGGAGCGGGTCTTCGACGACAAGGTCTTCGTGGTGTCGTTCACCTCCAACGTGCTGATCGCCGCGCTGATCGTCTGGGTGGGCGACCAGATCGGGGTCGGCGCACAGCTGTCCACCGCCGTGGTGGTGGTGCTCGGCGTCCGGATCTTCACCAATGCCGCCGCGATCAGACGGGCCCTGTTCCATGCCTGAGCCACAGGATCGGCAGTCGACCGAGCGCGCGGAGGGCCACGCGGCCCAGCAGCCCCGGGCGCCGGTCGACTGGCGCGAACTGGTCCGGGACTTCGTCAAGCCGGGCCGCGCCCAGGTGATCTTCGCCGCGATCCTGCTGGTCTGCGGCCTGGGCGTGGTGATGCAGGTGCGCAGCCAGGCGTCCGAGACCGACTACTCCACGTTGCGCCGCGCCGACCTGGTGCAGATGCTCGACGACCTGACCGCCGAGAGCCGCCGGCTGGAGGCCGAGATCGCCGACCTGGAAGAGACCCAACGCCAGTTGCGCAGCGGCGTCGACTCCGAACGGATCGCCCGCGAGGAGGCGCAACGACGCCTCGACGTCCTGGCGATCCTCGGCGGCACGGCGCCGGCGCAAGGCCCTGGCGTCCGGATCACCATCGACGACCCGCAGCGCAAGGTCACCGCCGAACTGCTGCTGAACACCATCGAAGAACTGCGGGACGCCGGCGCCGAGGTGATCGCGATCAACGGGACCATCCGCGTGGTGGCGTCCACCTGGTTCGGCACCGGCCAGGGCGGCGGCTTGTTGGCCGGCGGCCACCCGGTCGGGAGGCCGATCACGATCGATGTGATCGGCGATCCACACGCCCTCAGCGAGGCGACCCGGTTCAGCGGCGGACTGGTCAGCGAGGTGCAGGGGTCGCGCATCGGCGGCACGGTCCAGGTCGCCAGCCTCGACGTGGTGACCATCACCGCGACGGTGACCCCGCCGGCCAACCGATTCGCCAAGCCCGCCTGATCGTCGACCCCTCGCGCGGTCGCGGGAAATGGGTAGTGTTTGCCGCAGGATGTCTCGCATCCGCCCCCGTCCACCACGGCCAAGGAGTCCGCTGTGTATCCCGAGGATCTGAAGTACACCGACAAGCACGAATGGGTGCGCACGGGCAACGGCTCCACCGTCCGGGTCGGCATCACCTCCTATGCCGCGGACGCGCTCGGCGACGTGGTCTACGTGTCCCTGCCGCAGGTCGGCGAGGAGGTCGCCAAGGAGGACGCCTGCGTCGAGGTGGAATCCACCAAGAGTGTCTCCGACGTGTTCTCGCCCGCCTCCGGCGTCATCACGTCGGTCAACGAGATGCTGAACACCACCCCCGAGGTGATCAACTCCGACCCGTACGGCGACGGCTGGATGTTCGAGATCGAGGTGAGCGATCCGTCCGAACTCGACGACGCCCTGGACGCCGACGCGTACGCCGAACTGGTCGAGGAGTAGCAAACCATCAACCTCTGGCTTAGCCTGAAGTCCGCACATCTTTCACCTAGCCATCACGGCGTTCGTGCAGAAAGGCCTGGACGATGATCAAGTGCCCCGCCTGTGGACACGAAAACGCTGACACCAGCAACTTCTGCGCCAACTGCGGCGCGTCGCTGGCGAAGGGGGCCTCCACCGGAGACACCACGAGGGTGGCGGCCGCGATCGACGCCGCTGCCGCCGACGAGCCGATCAGCGAAGACCTGTCGGCCGAGGACCAGCGGGCGATCTCGATGCTGCCGGCCGATTCGGCGCTGCTGATCGTCCGGCAGGGCCCGGCCGCCGGCGCCCGCTTCCTGATCAACTCCGACACCACCACCGCCGGACGGCATCCGCGCTGCGACATCTTCCTCGACGACATCACCGTCTCCCGCAACCATGCCCGGCTCACCCGCCGCGACGGCCACGTCTGGGTCGAGGACGAGAACAGCCTCAACGGCACCTACGTCAACAAGGCGTTGATCGACGGGCCGGTGGCGCTGCGGCGGGGGGACGAGGTCCAGATCGGGAAGTTCCGGATGCTGTTCTTCACCCACCCGGGATGACCGCTCGATGGCTTACGGACTACGCAGCATCGGTCAGGTCCTGGCGGTCCTGAAGGGTGATTTCCCGGACATCTCGATCTCCAAGATCCGCTTCCTGGAGAGCGAGGGGCTGATCTCGCCCGAGCGGGCACCGTCGGGGTACCGGCGCTACGCCGAGTCCGACATCGCCCGGCTGCGGTACATCCTGACCGTCCAGAAGTCGCACTATCTGCCGTTGAAGGTGATCCGCGAACACCTGGAGGCGATGGATCGCGGCGAGGAGCCGCCCCGGCTGGAACCGCTCACCGGGGCCGCCGCGGCCACCGAAGTGCCGTCGGTGAACCCGCCCGGAAACGGGCAGCAGCAGCGCACCTCGAAGCGGCCGATCCGGATCACCCGGCGCGAACTTCTCGAACTGAGCGGACTGTCCGAGGCCAGCCTGGCCGAACTCGAACGGCACGCCCTGGTCAACCCGCGGCGCGGCACCGTCTACTACGGACGGGATGCGCTGACCGTCGCCGTGGCCGCCCGGAAGCTGGCCGCCTACGGCATGGACGCCCGCCACCTGCGGGTGGTGAAGCAGGCCGCCGAGCGCGAGGTTGGCCTGATCGAGCAGGCCATCACCCCGCATCTGCGCCGCAGCCAGTCGCCGCAACAGCTGGCCCAGGAGGTCATGCAACTGGTGATGCACGCCCACGCCGCGATCATGCGGTCGACGATGCCCCAATAGTCGATGACCGGTAGGTGAAGCGATGCGCGAGTTGACGGTCGTCGAGGTGAGACTGGACGCCGAGCAGGGATCACCCGTGCTGATCCTGAAGGAGGTCGACGGCGAACGGCAGCTGGCGATCTGGATGACTGCCGCCGGGGCGTCCGGCATCCTGGGCGCACTGCAGGAGGCCGACCCCGACCACCCGTCGAGCCACGAGCTGATGCTCGCGCTGATCGACAGCCTGGGCGGCGAGGTGTCGGTGGCGCACATCGTCGGCCACCAGGAGGGCGTCTTCTACGCCGAGCTGATCGTCGACGGACGCCCGGTCAACGCCCGGCCCTCCGATGCGATCGCGGTGGCGCTGCGCGCCGGGGTGCCGATCAAGGTCGCCGAGGGGGTGCTGGACGCGGTCGGCGTCGTCCCCGTGCCGGCCGAGACCGAACCGGCGGGCGAGGATCAGGTCGAGCAGTTCCGGCAGTTCCTCGACTCGGTGAACCCCGACGACTTCGAGTGATCGCATCGAGGTCTCGATCAGGCCTCTGACTTCGGGTGACTGACGCATCCACAACCCTGAGGTTCAGGTGGAGGGTTGGTGGGTCGCGCCGATCGGGCGCGGCGTGTCGTTGACCGTCCGGCGGAGGCGAACGTACCGTCGTGGAGAGACGTATTCCGGCCCGGGCGCGGGGCGGGCACCCACACCAGTGAAGGCGGACGAAGTGAACGGTCTGGACGAGGCGGCGGAGCAGCCGGTGGACACCCAGGATCTGCTCTTCGACGGCGACTTCTCGCCGCTGCCCGAGGATCTGGGCTTCCGCGGTCCGATCGCCTGCCGGGCCGCCGAGATCACCTACCGCCAGCTGGACTACTGGGCCCGCACCGGCCTGGTGGTTCCCGAGATCCGGCCCGCCGGCGGTTCGGGCACCCAGCGGCTGTACAGCTTCCGCGACATCCTGCTGCTGAAGGTGATCAAGCGGCTGATCGATGCCGGCATCTCGCTGCAGCAGATCCGCACCGCGATCGACCACCTGCGCGCCCGCGGCGTCCAGGACCTCACCGAGGTGACGCTGATGAGCGACGGAGTCTCGGTCTACGAGTGCACCTCCGACGACGAGGTGATCGACCTGCTGCGCGGCGGCCAGGGCATGTTCGGCATCGCGCTGGGCGGGGTCTGGCGCGACATCGAGGGCAGCCTGTCCGAGCTGCCCAGCGAACGCGCCCAGGACGAGCACGAGGCCCCGGCGGCCACCGACGAGCTGTCCCGCAGGCGCCGCGCCCGCGCCGTCGGCTGAGCGTCGCTCAGCCTGGGATAGCGTGGTCCGGTACGCCCGGCGAACGCGACAACAGGAGAGCGAATGGCTGCCTTCATCACCCGGCACATCGGAGCGGTCGGCGACGATCGCGCGAGGCTGCTGGAGGCGGTCGGCTACGAATCGCTGGACGCGCTGAGCGCCGCCGCCGTCCCGGCCGCCATCGCCCTGGACGGCCCGCTGAACCTGCCGCCGGCCCTCGACGAGGCGGCCGCGGCCGCCGAACTGGCCGGGTTCGCCGCCGCCAACCGTCCCCGCCGGGCGATGATCGGGCTCGGCTACCACGGCACCATCACGCCGGGGGTGATCCGCCGCAACGTGCTGGAGAACCCGTCCTGGTACACCGCCTACACCCCTTATCAGCCCGAGATCAGCCAGGGCCGGCTGGAGGCGCTGCTCAACTTCCAGACCATGATCAGCGACCTCACCGGCCTGCCGACGGCCGGCGCCAGCCTGCTGGACGAGGCCACCGCGGTCGCCGAGGCGATGGCGCTGGCCCGCCGGGTCACCCGCAAGGGCTCGGTCTTCCTGGTCGACGCCCAGGTGCTGCCGCAGACGCTGGCCGTGGTCCGCACCCGGGCGCTGGCCACCGGCATCGACGTCGTCGTCGTCGACGGCGACCTGGTGGAGGCGCTGCAGACCCACGAGGCCTTCGCCATCGTCGTCCAGCTGCCCGGCGCGGACGGCGGCCTGCGCACCGCCGACGAGCTGCGGGCGATCGCCGCCACCGCACACGACAACAACGCCTCCGTGATCGCCGCCGCCGACCTGCTGGCGCTCACCCTGATCACCGCACCCGGCGCGTGGGGGGCCGATATCGCGGTCGGCACCACCCAGCGGTTCGGCGTCCCACTGTTCTACGGCGGACCGCACGCGGCCTATATGGCCGTCCGGGACGGCCTGGAGCGGCAGCTGCCCGGGCGCCTGGTCGGGCTGTCGAAGGACGCCGACGGCACCCCCGCGCTGCGGCTGGCGTTGCAGACCCGCGAGCAGCACATCCGCCGCGACCGAGCCACGTCCAACATCTGCACCGCCCAGGTGCTGCTGGCCGTGGCGGCGTCCATGTACGCGGTGTACCACGGTCCGCACGGGCTGCGGGCGATCGCCGAAAGCGTCCATGACAAGGCGCGACGTCTGGCTGCCGCGCTCGCCGACGCCGGCGAGCTGGCCGAGACGTCGTTCTTCGACACCCTCACCGTGACCGTCCCCGGGCGCGCCGAGGAGGTCGTTGCGGCGGCCGCGGACGCCGGCGTCCATCTGCGTCTGGTGGACGCCGACCGGGTCGGCATCAGCATCGGCGAGGACGCCACCGAGGCCGACCTGGCCGCCGTTGCCGCAGCCTTCGGCGCCGAGCCACCCACGGACGCCGGGCTGGGCGACCGGGCCGGCCACGACCGGGCCGTCGACTATCTCACCCATCCGGTGTTCAACACCCGGCACAGCGAGACCGAGATGCTGCGCTACCTGCGGGCGCTCGCCGACCGCGACTTCGCCCTCGACCGGGGCATGATCCCGCTCGGCTCGTGCACCATGAAGCTGAACCCGACCACGTCGATGGAGGCCATCGGCCTGCCCGGGTTCGCGAACCTGCACCCGTTCGCGCCGGCCGCCGACGCCCAGGGATACCTGGCGATGATCGACCGGCTGTGCGGCGCGCTGGCCGAGATCACCGGCTACGACCGGGTCTCGGTCCAGCCCAACGCCGGTAGCCAGGGGGAGTTCGCCGGCCTGATGGCGATCCGCTCCTACCATCTGGCCAACGGCGACGCGCAGCGCACCGTCTGCCTGATCCCTGCCTCCGCGCACGGCACCAACGCGGCGTCCGCGGTGATGGCCGGGATGAGGGTGGTGGTGGTGAAGACCGCCGACGACGGCTCGGTCGATCTGGCCGACCTGCGCGCCAAGGTGGCGGCGAATGCCGACACGCTGGCCGCGATCATGGTCACCTATCCGTCCACCCACGGCGTCTACGAGGACACCATCGGCGAGCTGTGCGCGCTGGTGCACGACGCCGGCGGACAGGTCTACGTCGACGGCGCCAACCTGAACGCGCTGCTCGGGCTGGCCCGGCCGGGCAAATTCGGCTCCGACGTCAGCCACCTCAACCTGCACAAGACCTTCGCCATCCCGCACGGCGGCGGCGGTCCGGGGGTGGGTCCGGTCGCGGTGCGGGCGCATCTCGCGCCCTATCTGCCGTCGCATCCGCTGCTGGCGGAGGCCGGACCGGCGACGTCCTACGGACCGGTCAGCGCGGCGCCGTTCGGATCGGCCGGCGTCCTGCCGATCAGCTATGCCTTCATCGCGATGCTGGGGGCGTCCGGGCTGAAGGAGTCCGGCCAGTCGGCGGTGCTGGCCGCCAACTACATCGCGAAGCGGATCGGCGCGCACTACCCGATCCTCTACACCGGTGCGGAGGGGCTGGTCGCGCACGAGTGCATCGCCGACCTGCGGCCGCTCACCAAGGCGACCGGGGTGAGCGTGGACGACGTCGCGAAACGCCTGATCGACTACGGGTTCCACGCCCCCACGATGAGTTTCCCGGTGGCCGGCACGCTGATGATCGAGCCGACCGAGTCGGAGTCGAAGGCGGAACTGGACCGGTTCTGCGACGCCATGATCGCCATCCGGGCCGAGGCGGACGCCGTCGCGGCGGGGGAGTGGCCGGCCGACGACAACCCGCTGCACAACGCCCCGCACACCCAGGCCCGGGTGATCGCCGACGACTGGACGCATCCGTACCCGCGCACCCTGGCCGCCTATCCCGGCGGCCTGCGGCTGGGCAGCGTCGGCACCGGCGGCACCGACAAGTACTGGCCGGCCAGCGCCCGCATCGACGGTGTCTTCGGCGACCGCAA
>CALMIQ010000281.1 GCA_937863965.1 uncultured Micropruina sp. | reverse complement strand
GCCGCGCTCGACGCGGGCATCACGCTGTTCGACACCGCCGACTCCTACGCCGACGGCACCAGCGAGGAATTCCTGGGCCGGGCGCTGGGCGCCCGCCGCGGCGAGGTGATCGTGGCCACCAAGTTCGGCATGGGCGACCACGACGCCGAGCACTTCGGCGCCCACGGCGGACGCCGTTACGTGCGCCGGGCGGTGGAGGCCAGCCTGCGCCGGCTCGGCACCGACTACATCGACCTCTACCAGCTGCACCGGCCAGACCCGATCACCCCGATCGAGGAGACCCTGGACGCCATGAGCGACCTGGTCACCGAGGGCAAGGTCCGCTACATCGGATCGTCGAACCTGACCGCCTGGCAGGTCGCCGACGCCGACTGGATCGCCCGCACCACGGGCACCCGGCGGTTCATCTCGGCGCAGAACGAGTACTCGCTCTACAACCGGCTGGCCGAGGACGAGCTGGTGCCCGCCTGCCAGCGGTTCGGCATCGGCCTGCTGCCGTACTTCCCGCTCGCCTACGGTCTACTGACCGGCAAGTACCGGCGCGGCGAGGCCGCACCGGAGGGCAGCCGGCTGGCGAACGCCGGCCAGGCCCGGCGGCTCGCCGGCGCCGACTGGGACCGGATCGAGGCGCTGCAGGCGTTCGCGGACGCCCGCGCGATCTCGCTGCTCACCCTCGCCATCGGCGGCCTGGCCGCCCAGCCGGCGGTGGCCAGCGTGATCAGCGGAGCCACCCGTCCGGAGCAGATCGCGGCGAACGTGGCCGCGGGCGCCTGGGAGCCGTCCGCGGCCGACCTGGCCGAGTTGGACGAGTTGCGGCACGCACCCGCGTTCTCGTACACCACCTTCGCGTGAATCCCTGGGGCGGAGTCAGATGAGGAGAGGTTCCGACCCGGCACTGTTGACGTTGCACGGCGTCCGGGTGCTCGGTGGCCCGTCGACGGAGGGGATCGCCAAGCGGTTCGGACTGCGTGCCGAGGACGTCCGGGAGCATCTGTTGGACGCCCAGGCGTACGGCTGGGTGAGCCGGCACGACTTCTTCGGCGAGACCTGGTCGCTGACCGACCGCGGGCGGGCCGAGAACGAACGGCAACTCGCTGCCGAACTGGACGCCGTGGCCGGCCGTCCGGCCGTCGCGGAGGTGCACCAGCGGTTCCGGCCGCTGAACCGGCGCCACGGTGTCGCGTGCACCAACTGGCAGCTGCGGCCCAACCGCTGGGACCGGCTCGCCGCCAACGATCACGACGACCCGGTCTGGGACGCCAAGGTGCTGGTCGAGCTGGAGACGGTGGATCGCGAACTGGCCTCGCTCAACGCGGCGCTGTCGAAGGTGCTGCGCCGGTTCGACGGGTACGCGCACCGACACCACCACGCGCTGGCCCGCGTCCGGCACGGCCGCCATGAGTGGCTGGATTCGCCCGACCGCGACTCCTGCCAGCTGGTCTGGATCCAGTTCCATGAGGATCTGCTGGCCAGCCTGGGCCTGCCGCGGGGCAGCGACTCCTGAGCTCAGCCCCTGGTCGGCGCCGGTTCGCGGGCTGTCACGACGGCCTCCGGCTCCGTCCGGGCGAACAGCGGTCGCGGTCCAAGCCGGCGCAGGACGCACCCGAGCGGATCGAACGGCGGGGGTTGTGAGATCCCGGCGTTCGCCGGGACGACGAGATCGCAGGAGAGCTTCGGCCTCCCTCACCCGACCGCGTGCAGCGCCCTGTCGACCGCGTCCACGGTGGCGGCGACCGCGGCGGCGTCCGTGCCGTGGTTGCTGACCGAGAACCGGATCACCCCCGCGACCCCGCCACGAACTGCCGCTGGGCCGCACCAGGCCCTCGGCCAGCAGCGACTCCAGCACCGCGGCCGTGGTGGCGTCGTCACCGAACGCGATCACCACCTGGGTGTAGACGACCTCGTTGAGAACCTCGACGCCGGGCAGGCGGGCGAGGCCGGCGGCCAACCCCTGGGCGGCATCTACCAGGCCGCCGACCAGGTCGGTCAGCCCGTCCCGGCCGAGGCTGGCCAGTGCCGCCCAGACCGGGACGCCGCGGGCGCGGCGGGACATCTCGGGCACCTTCTCGTGCGGGTCAGGCACCTCCGAGTGCAGCAGGTAGGCGGCGGTGTGCCCGAACGCCCGGGACAGCGCTCCCGGGTCGGCCACGATCGCGATGCCGCTGTCATACGGGGTGTTGAGCGTCTTGTGGGCGTCGGTCGCCCAGGAGTCCGCGCCGTCCATGCCGCGCGTGAGGCCGGCGAGCCGGGGCACGGCGGCCGCCCACAACCCGAATGCGCCGTCGACGTGCACCCAGGCGCCGGCGTCATGGGCCGCCGCGACGACCTCGGTGAACGGATCGAAGGCGCCCGAGTGGATGTTGCCGGCCTGGGCACAGACGATCGTCGGCGCCTGCCCGGCCTCCAGGGCGCGGGCCAGGCCGGCGGCGTCGAGGCGGCCCTCGGCGTCCACGGCGAGGAGTTCCGGCGACCCCAGGCCCAGGTAGCGCAGGGCGAGGTCGATCGAGCTGTGCCGTTCGGTGCCGGCCAGTACCCGGATCCGCGGCGCGCCGGCGAGCCCGAGCGTGGCCTGATCCCAGCCCATCCCGGCCAGCAGCGCGTCGCGGGCGGCCGCGAGCGCGGTGAAGTTCGCCATGGTGGCGCCGGTGACGAAGCCGACCGCCGCGGTCGGCGGCAGCCCGAGTGCCTCGACGATCCAGCGGGCGGCCGCGTCCTCGACGGCGATCACGCCGGGGGTGGCGTCGCGCATGCCGGCGTTCTGGTCCCAGGCGCTGACCAGCCAGTCGGCGGCCAGCGCGGCCGGCAGCGTGCCGCCCATCACCCAGCCGTAGAAGCGCGGCGAGCCGATCGCCATCAGTCCCGGCTCGACGGCGGACGCCAGTGCGCGGACGACCTCGTGGGCATCCCGGCCGCGCTCGGGCAGCGGCCCGGCGAAGCGCTCGCTCAGCGCATCGATGCCCTCGGCGGCCGGGACGGGGCGCGACGCGACGGCGTCCAGCCACCGCTCGGCGGCGGTCAGGGCGGCGGCCAACTCGGGACGGATCGCAGGCACCCGGTCACTGTCGTCGCCGGCGCCGGGGACGTCAAGGGGTGGCCGATCTGCCCGGTTGCGGGATCGACGAACTCGACAGGCGGCGATCGGCGCCTCGATGCACGGGCGGGCACCGACCCACTAGGGTGGTGGGCGACACGGGGTGCCGGTACCGAGCCGGCTGAGATCACACCCGCTGAACCTGCTCTCGTTAGCACGAGCGAAGGGATTCGTCGTGACACCGTCTTCGTCGCCATCGATCACCGCTGCCGGCCTGGCCGAGGCCAGCGCCGAGTTGCTGGACGCCGTCCGTGCGGGCGCGCCGCTGGTGCAATGCCTGACCAACCATGTGGTGAGCAACTTCACCGCCAACGCGCTGCTGGCGCTGGGCGCCGCCCCGGCGATGGTGGACATCCCCGACGAGGCGGGGGTGTTCGCGCCGGTGGCCTCCGCGGTGCTGATCAACCTGGGCACGCTGGGCGGCCGGCAACCCGAGGCGATGCGTGAGGCGGCCCGGGCGGCCCGACTCGCCGGTACGCCCTGGGTGCTGGACCCGGTCGCCGTCGGCGCCCTGCCGGTCCGGACCGCCCTGGCCGCCGAGCTGCTGTCGGCCCGCCCCACGATCGTGCGCGGCAACGCATCCGAGATCGCCGCCGTGGCCGGTGCCGGCGCCGCCGGACGCGGGGTGGACGCCACCCAGACCGTGGACGCGGCCGCCGCGCCCGCCGTCGAGCTCGCCACCCGGCTGGACGCCGTGGTCGCCGTCTCCGGACCCGTCGACCTGGTCACCGACGGCCGCACCCGCATCCGGGTCGCCGGGGGCCATGAACTGCTCACCCGGGTGACCGGGGCCGGCTGCGCGCTGGGCGCCGTGCTGGGTGCCTTCGCGGCGGTCGCCGACGATCCGCTGACGGCCGCCGTGGCAGCCCACTGCGTCTACGCGGTGGCGGCCGAGGACGCCGCCGCCGGCAGCCCCGGTCCGGGATCGTTCGCCGTCGCCCTGCTGGACGCCCTGGCGGCGGTGTCGGCCGACGACGTCGCCGCCCGGGCTCGGCTGGAGGTGGTCCGGTGAGCCTCGACCCGACGACCCTCACGGTCTGCCTGGTCACCGATGCCGCCCAGTGCGCGGACGCCGGGCGCAGCGTCGCCGCCACCGCCGCGGACGCGGTCCGCAACGGCGTCCGGTCGGTGCAGGTGCGGGCCAAGGACGCCTCCGGCGCCGCCTTCCTCGGCGAGGTGACCGCGGTCGCCGCGGCGATCGCCGGCGTCCCCGGCGGCGACGAGGTGGTGCTGATCGTGAACGACCGGGTCGATGTCGCACTGGCCGCCCGCGCGGCCGGCGTCCGGGTCGACGGGGTGCACGTCGGGCAGAGCGACCTGCCGGCGTCGCTGGTGCGGGCGATCCTGTGGCCCGGCGCCGTGATCGGGGTCAGCGCGGCGACACCGGGCGAGATCCGCTCCGCCGAACCGTTCGCCGACTATCTGGGCATCGGACCGCTGCGCGACACCGCCACCAAGCCGGACGCCGACGCCGCCCTCGGCCCGGCGCGGGTCGCCGCGCTCGCCGCCGGCACGCGGCTGCCCGCGGTCACCATCGGCGGAGTGCTGCCCGGCGACCTGCCCGCGCTGCGCGAGGCCGGCCTGAGCGGCGTCGCCGTGGTGTCCGGCATCTGCGCCGCCGGCGATCCCGGCGCGGCCGCCCGCGACTATCTGCGGCACTGGGCGAAGGAGGCCGTCGGATGATCCGGCCGGTGCCCAACGTGCTGTCCATCGCCGGCACCGACCCGACCGGCGGCGCCGGCGTCCAGGCCGACCTGAAGTCGATCGGCGCCTGCGGCGGCTACGGCATGTCCGCGATCACCGCGCTGGTCGCCCAGAACACCCGCGGCGTCCGCGACGTGCACTACCCGCCCACCGACTTCCTCCGCGCCCAGTTGGACGCGGTCTCCGACGACGTCGCGATCGACGCCGTCAAGATCGGCATGCTCGGCACCGTCGGCATCATCGAGACCGTCCGGGAGTGGCTGGAACGGGTCCGCCCGGCCGTCGTCGTCCTCGATCCGGTGATGGTCGCGACCAGCGGCGACCGGCTGCTGGACGCCGAGGCCGAGGCGGCGATCCGCGACCTGGCCCGGCTCGCCGACGCACTCACCCCGAACGTACCCGAGCTGGCCGTGCTGGCCGGCGCCGAACCGGCAGCGGGCTGGCAGGCGACCCTCGACCAGGCCCGCGGGGTGGCGTCCGCGACGGGGGCGCTGGTGCTCGCCAAGGGCGGCCACCTGGACGACGCCGTGGTCAGCGACGCGCTGGTCGGCCCGGACGGTCCGATCGCCCAGGTCGGCCACCCGCGGATCGCCACCCGCAACACCCACGGCACCGGCTGTTCGCTGTCCTCGGCGCTGGCCACCCGGTTCGCCGTCACCGGCGACTGGCCGCGGGCCCTCGCCGAGAGCACCGACTGGCTGGCCGCGGCGATCGCCAACGCCGACCGGCTCGAGGTGGGCGGCGGGCATGGCCCCGTGCACCACCTCGGTCCGCTCTGGGACGCCGCCGGCGGCCCCGTCCCGGGACCGATCACCGGCTGGTGGTGGCAGCAGGCCTCCGGGATCAGGGCGGCGATCGACGAGCTGCCCTTCGTCCGGGCGCTCGGCGACGGCATCCTGCCGGCCGAGGCGTTCACCTGGTACCTGGCCCAGGACGCGCTGTACCTGAACCGCTACGCCGAGTCCCTGGCGGTCGCGGCGCGGCTGGCGCTCACCGAGGACGAACGGGCGTTCTGGCACGAGTGCTCCACCTCGGCGATCGCCACCGAACTGCAGCTGCACGAGTCGTGGGTGGCCGCCGACGTGGTCGCCTGCACCGCGCCCTCGCCGGTCACCACCGCTTACCTCGATCACTTCGCGGCCGTCGAATCGGCCGGTGACTACGCCGTCCTGGTCGCCGCGCTGCTGCCCTGCTTCTGGATCTACGCCGACGTCGGGGACGCCCTCGCCGCCCGGAACCGCCCCGGCCACCCCTACGCCGACTGGCTGGCCACCTACGCCGACGAGGCCTTCGCCGCGGCCACCCGGCGGGCCATCGCGATCACCGAGGACGCCGCCAGCCGCGCCGGCGCGGACACCCGCCGGGCCGCGGCACGCGCCTTCCTGGCGTCCTGCGAACACGAACGGGAGTTCTTCGCTGCTCCGTTGAGGGGCTAGCTTTCTAGGTCCATCAATGTTTGGCAGTCGTCTTGAGTTTCAGGCTGCTTTCTTGACTGCGGCGTGTTCGAGTCTGTCGTTGATGCAGTTGTCGATGGTGGCGAGTGCTCGGCGGAGCCGGGGTGGGGCTGGTTGTCGGTCGGCGGCGATGAGGGGGGCCGAGGATCCGGTCGTGGACCTTGGTGTAGCACAGCGCGACGCGTTGACCGTCGGCGGTCAGGTCGTAGGTGTTGGTTCCGGGACGTCGCTCGATGAGACCTTTGCGTCGTAGCCGGGCGAGGTCGTAGGACATGTGATTGCGGGTGTAGACCTCGGGTGGGACTCCCAGCAGCTGGCTCACCTGGGCGCGCAGGCTCCGGTTGGTGAAGCCGAGGGAGTTCAACCAGATGCACAAGGCGCCGAGCAGGGCCATGACCCGAGGACCTCCGAACCGTAGTGCCGTCGACCTCTGCCATCCTCATCGAGGGTGGACTGCGCGACCCGCTCAAAGGCTGGGCTCGCAAGGACACAACCCTGCCCGACACGTTCAGTATCGAGCAGTCGGTCGTTGACGGCACGCGCTCGGGCTTGGAGCTCGTCGAGATGTTCCAGCCGGCGTAGGCAGAGTAGGTCGCCGGCATCGTTGATCACGGTCTCGACTGGATAGCTCAGTGTTGAAGCGACGCACTGCAGCCAAGCGGCCCGCAACCCATCGGTGGCGGCGGAGGTGGCTGGGCGCGAAGGCGCGAGGAGGAGGAGTTTCAGAGAGAGCACCTGCAGCAGAACAAGGCAGCCAAGCAACGTGATAGTTCGCCGACAGCTGACGCGGTTGGTGGAACAACGGATGGCGGGTGGGGGTTGAGTCATATGCACTCAACTTTCATGGAGCATGGCATGACTACCAAGAACCTTCCCGTCCTCTTCCTCGACGACGTCGTCCTGCTGCCCGGGATGATCGTCCCGATCCCCCTCGACCAGGCCGCCAAGACGGCGATCGACGCCGCCCAGACCTCCTCGGACGGCGAACTGCTCGCCGCGCCCCGCCTGGACGGCCACTACGGCTCGTTCGCGGTGCTGGCCACCGTCGAGCAACTCGGGCGCTCCCGCGGCGGCGCCCCGGCGGCGGTGCTGCGCACCGGGCAGCGTGCCCGGATCGGCAGCGGCGTGACCGGCCCCGGCGCAGCGCTGTGGGTCGAGGCCGACGTCCTCGGCGATGCACCCGTCACCGAGCGCGTCCGGGAACTCGCCGAGGAGTACCGCCGGCTGGTGATCGGCGTCCTGCAGCGTCGCGAGGCCTGGCAGGTGATCGACACGGTCAGCGCCATCGACGACCCGAGCACGCTGGCCGACACCGCCGGCTGGGCGCCGTACCTGTCCAACGAACGCAAGCGGCGGCTGCTGGAGACCGCGGACGTCGAGGCCCGGCTCACCATGCTGATCGAGTGGACGCGCGACCACCTCGCCGAGACCGAGGTCAGCGAGAAGATTGAGACCGACGTCCGCGAATCGGTCGAGAAGCGGAACCGCGAGTTCCTGCTGCGCGAGCAGCTGAAGGCGATCCGCTCCGAGCTCGGCGAGGGCGAACCGGACGGCGGCGACGACTACCGCGCCCGGGTCGAGGCCGCCGACCTGCCGGACGCCGTCCGTGCCGCCGCGCTGCGCGAGGTGGACAAGCTGGAACGCTCCAGCGACGGCAACCCCGAGGCCGGCTGGATCCGCACCTGGCTGGACACGGTCCTGGAACTGCCGTGGAACGTGCGCACCGACGACTCCACCGACCTGGGCGCCGCCCGCGCCGTCCTGGACGCCGACCACCACGGACTCGACGAGGTGAAGGAACGGATCGTCGAGTACCTCGGCGTCCGCGCCCGCCGCGCCGAACGTGGTCTGCAGACCGTCGGCGGACGCGGCTCCGGCGCGGTGATCCTGCTGGCCGGACCGCCCGGGACCGGCAAGACCTCGCTGGGCGAGTCGGTCGCCCGCGCCCTGGGTCGGAAGTTCGTCCGGGTGGCGCTCGGCGGCGTCCGCGACGAGGCGGAGATCCGCGGCCACCGGCGCACCTACGTCGGCGCCCTGCCGGGCCGGATCGTCCGGGCGATCAAGGAGGCCGGCTCGATGAACCCGGTGGTGCTGCTCGACGAGGTCGACAAGGTGGGCGCCGACTACCGCGGCGACCCGGCCGCGGCGCTGCTGGAGGTGCTCGACCCGGCGCAGAACCACACCTTCCGCGACCACTATCTGGAGCTCGACCTCGATCTCTCCGACGTGCTGTTCATCGCCACCGCCAACGTGCTGGAGACCATTCCCGCGGCGCTGTTCGACCGGATGGAGCTGATCGCCCTCGACGGCTACACCGAGGACGACAAGGTCGCCATCGCCCGCGACTTCCTGGTGCCGCGGCTGCTGGAGCGGGCCGCGCTGACCGCCGACGAGGTGAGCGTGACCGACGAGGCGCTCCGCGAGATCGCCGCGCACTACACCCGCGAGCCGGGCGTCCGGGCGATGGAGCGGCTGCTGGCGAAGGCGTTCCGCAAGGCCGGGCTTGAGGAGCTGCCGGTGACCATCGATGCCGGCTCGCTGGCCGCGCTGATCGGCCGGCCGCGGTTCCTGCCCGAATCCGGCGAGCGGACGGCGCTGCCCGGGGTGGCCTCCGGGTTGGCGGTGACCGGAATGGGCGGCGAGGTGCTGTTCATCGAGGCGTCCCTGCTGCCCGGTTCGACGTCGTCGCTGACCATCACCGGCCAGCTCGGCGAGGTGATGAAGGAGTCGGCGCAGATCGCGCTGTCCTACGTGCGGGCACACGCCGCCGACTTCGGCATCTCGCCCGAACAACTGGAGCACCCGGTGCACCTGCACGTGCCGGCCGGCGCCGTGCCGAAGGACGGCCCGTCGGCGGGGGTGACGATGACCACCGCGCTGGTGTCGATGCTCACCGGACGGAAGGTGCGTGCCGAGGTCGGGATGACCGGCGAGGTGTCGCTGACCGGCCAGGTGCTGCCGATCGGTGGTGTCAAGCAGAAGCTGCTGGCCGCGCAACGGGCCGGATTGACCGAGGTCTACCTGCCGCGCCGCAACGAGCCCGACCTGGACGACGTCCCGGGCGAGATCCTGGGCGAGCTGACGGTGCACATCGTCTCGGACGTCCGGGAGATCCTCGCCGGTGCCCTCGAGCCGGCCGCGGCCACGACCGCGTTCGCGGCCTGAGCCGACCGGCGGCTCACGAAGCCCACGTGGTCAACCGGCGCGGAAACCCGGCAGGGTCGCGAACTGGGCGGCGGCCATCACCGCGGCCACCAGGGCGTACCACAGGCCCAGGTCGCTCCGGAACACCGCCAGGGTGGCCGCCATCGCGACCACCTGGATCCACAGCGCCCACCAGGCCCAGCGCTCCAGCCGCCGGTACGGGACGACCAACACCACCAGGCTGAGAAGCTGCAGCGCGGCGAACGCCAGGAACATCATCTGCTCGTCGTCGGAGGAGGCGAACGCCCACGATCCGACCAGGTGGTTCAGCAGGAACAGGGCGGTGAGCACCAGCAGCGTCCACCAGCCGATCCGGACGAGCGGGGCGCCCGGTCCCGAACGCTCGCGCGTCGTGTCCACCCGGCCAGGTTAGTCGTCCCTTGATTGGACAGTCGGCCCGCGGCCCAGAGATTTAGGTTAGGCTCCCCTCACCAAATGCATCCCGTCCAGCTGTTCGGCGACATGAGGGGGCCCCGTGGAACCAGTCCACACCACGATCGAGGGTGCGCACGCGGACACGATGCGCACCCGTTCGGTGTCCCTGGCGCGCCGGCTGCTCTCGGGTGCCGGACGGGCCTCCCTGGTCGCCTACGACCTCGCCCCTCTGAAGGAGGCCGGTGCCCTGTGCCACGGCCTGAGCGCCGACGGTGACCTGGTGGTCGCCTGCCTCGCCGACGACGAGGCGCCGGCCACCACCTGGGACGAGGGTCCGCTGCGGGTCCGGCTCGACGTGATCAAGGAGGCCCCCGAGTGGGCCGTGCGGATCACCGCCTGCGCCGTGCATCTGCTGGGCGTCCTGGAATGGCTCCCCGGCGAGTTGCTGCCGAGCTACCTCGCCGAGGCCGGCCTCGATCCGCAACTGGTCGAACTGGCCACGACGGTGGGCGGTCGGCTGGGCATCGTCCGCACCGACCGGGTGCTGGTGCACGACAGCGCCGGGGTGCTTCCGCTGTCCTTCGACGAGGCGGTCGGAGCGAGCTTCCCGGACGCCGACCAGGAGTGGACCGCGCGTGACCTGGTCGGGCGGCTTTCGGCGAGCCAACTCACCGGACTGGTCGAGGCGGCCGCGTCCGGGTGGGGTGCCGGGATGAGCCTCTCGAGCCGTGAGGAGCATGCCTGCTCACACACCGAGGGACAAGTGTTCTGCGTCGACATCGACCGCACCGGGCTGACCCTGATGTCGGTCGATCCGGGCCGGGCGAGCGTCCACTTCGTGGCCTTCGACGACCCCGCAGACGCGATCGACGAGCTGACCGATCGGCTCGGTCAACTCGTCGATGTGTGGTGCGGTCAGCCGACGGAGTAGGTCAGGCAGTCGGCGGTGTCGCCGACGGTGATCTCGCCCGCGGTGCAGAGCAGATCGGAGTTGTGCACGCACTCGAGCCGCTTGCAGGCGCCCACCTGACCGTTCGCCGAGGAGAGGCCGGCGCGGGCGTCCAACTCGATGAAGGTGGTGCAGGTGGCGGCCTCGGAGCCGCCGACATTGATGGCGCCCGCGGTGCAGCCGCCGTTGTTGAAAGCGCAGGCGGTGGTGGCGCAGGATGCGACGAGCGACAGGGTCATCATGATGGGAACCTCCCGGGTCTGACGTGGTCTCTGGGTATGACTTCACGATAGTCAGCTGAATGCACCCTCACAAGCATTCTCAGCCTTACCTAACTCCCTATCCATTTTCGATAGAGAGTGTTTTCAAAATAGGTCAACGAGGTGGGCGAAACCTCGTTGACAAGGGGTGATGTTCGTGAGTTGAAGCTGGGTTGCTGCGTGCGGTATGTGGGTGCATAAACACGACTTTTCCTTTTCGTAAATCGACCTCGGCGATTCTCGGCGGATGCCGTGCGGGCGCCGTCCGCGGTGGGTCGTGCCGGTACCCCGAGCCGGCCGGTAGGGTGAGTCGCGGTGTGCCGGGAAGTCTGGTCGGCGACGCCCCCGAGCGGGGGTGTGTCCGAGAGCTGGGAGACCCCATGACCCGGCTGGTTCAGCGACTCACCGACGAGGTGACCGGCGGCGTCGTCCTGCTGATCGCCGCCGTCCTCGCCTTGGGCTGGGCGAACTCACCCTGGGTCGAGGCCTACCATGGCCTCGCCGGAACCGTGTTCGGGCCGGCGGCGCTGCACCTCGACCTGACCGTGGCGCAGTGGGCGTCCGACGGGCTGCTGGCGGTCTTCTTCTTCGTGGTCGGCGTGGAGCTCAAGCACGAGCTGGCGGCCGGCAGCCTGCGGCGTCCGCGCGAGGCGGCGGTGCCGGTGCTGGCGGCGGTGGGCGGCATGCTGCTGCCGGCCCTGATCTTCGTCGCCGTGGTGATCCTCGCCGGCGAACCGGCGGCCGCGCACGGCTGGGCGATCCCCACCGCCACCGACATCGCGTTGCGCTCGCCGTGCTGGCGGTCTTCGGACGCGGCCTGCCGCGCGCGCTGCGGCTGTTCCTGCTCACCCTGGCCGTGGTGGACGATCTGCTGGCCATCGTGGTGATCGCGATCGGTTACACCGAGCACATCTCGGGGCCGATGCTCGCCGCGGCACTGGCCGCGGTCGGGGTGTTCGCCGTCCTGGTCCGGCTGCGTCGGACGGCCTGGTGGCTGCTGCTTCCGGTGGCGGTGGTGGCCTGGGGATTCATGCATGCCTCCGGGGTGCACGCCACCATCGCCGGTGTTGCACTCGGGTTCTGTGTGCCGGCGGTCGGCGTCCACGGCGAGGCGGAACCGCGGACCCATCGCTACGACGACCTCGTCCGGCCCTGGTCGGCGGGGGTGGCGCTGCCCGTGTTCGCGTTCTTCGCGGCGGGGGTGACACTGACCGGCGGCACGGCGTCGGCGGTCGGGCAGCAGCCGGTGTTCCACGCGGTCCTGGTGGGGCTGTTGGCCGGCAAGCTGGTCGGCGTCCTCGGCACTACGGCGTTGGTCACCCGGTTCACACCCCTGCGGCTACCGGATTCGATCGGGTTGCGCGATCTGCTGCCGATCGGCCTGCTCACCGGGATCGGATTCACCGTCGCCCTGCTGATTGCCGAACTGTCCTTCGACGACGACCCGCATCGCAGCGCGGCCAAGGCCGGGGTGCTCGCCGCGTCGCTGCTGGCCGGCGTCCTGGGCGCGGCCGGCCTGCGCTGGGACGCCCGCCGTGCCCGCGACCCGGACATGAACCGTGACGGGGTGCCCGACGGTGAGACGGACGTCATCGGCTGACCGCCGCTGGTTGCTCAGGTCAGCGGGGCGTCCAGGCGTCGGTCTTGGCGAGGTCGCCATCCAGGGCGCCGACCCCGGACCCGGCGATCCGGGTGTTGCTGGTGTACTGCCAGATCGACCAGCCGCCTTTGCCGGCCCAGGGTCCGACCTTGGGCTGGGCGGCGGGCACCCGGCCGTTGTTGGTGCCCCAGGAGGCGACCCAGAGCCGGGCGGTGCCCGCGACGTCCGACCACACGTGGACGCCCTGGGACTTCTGCTCGGCGGTGTTGGCGCTCATGTACACGTAGAGGTTCGCCTGGTAGCCGTCGGCGGCGAGCAGCGCCTTGACGGTGCTGAGGAACTCGCCGGCCTCCTTCGGCTTCCAGGCGCGCAGCTTCTGGGTGTACCTCTTGCCGTTGGCGGTCTTGGTGTAGGTGCCGCTGCCGGGCTCGATGTCGATCACCAACGGATCGGTGCTGGCCCTGGTGTAGCTGCCGTCCGCCTTCAGCAACTCGACGAATCGGGCGGCCGACTTCTGCGGGGTGAAGCTGCCGGCGAACAGGTTGCCCGGGCTGGTGTCGACCCCGGTCGTCCAGCCGTTGAACCAGTACGCGCCCTGTCGCAGTCCGGCCGCCCGCACCTGGGCGGACAGGGCCGGGTAGGCGCAGTCGGGGACGACCGGGGTGCCGCCGGTGGAGCGGGTCTGGTTCGTGCAGGCGTCGGTGTAGCTCTGATTGATCGGACGGGCGCCGCTGCCGATCCGCAGGATCGCGAAGCCGTTCGTGCCGGCCCAGTCGGCGAGCACCGCCGGCTTGACCCGGTAGGACGGCGCGTACTGGTAGGAGGACAGGTCGACACCCTGGCTGAGTCCTTGCAGGCCGAAGGCCTTGGCGGCGTCCGCGGCCGGGGTGTTGGTCGGCTGCAGCACCGTCAGGGTGGCGGTCTTCGACGTCACCGTGCCCTTGGATCCCTTGACCTTCACCCGGAACCGAGTGCCATTGGCCCAGGTCGCGGCGGCTGCCTTGTAGGACGACTTGGTGGCGCCCTTGATCGTCTTCCACGAGCCGGACGCCGGGCGCGCCTGCCAGGTGTACTTCAGCTTGGTCCCGGACGCCTTCACCTTCAACGTGACACTGGTCTTGGTGCCGTAGCGGCTGATGGTGGCGCTCTTCGGCTGGGCCGTGATCTTGGTTTTCTTGGCCTTCTTGGCGGCGGCCGGCAGGACGAGCGCCGGCGCGGCGTCGGCCCGACCGGTGGCCGTACCGGTCAGCAGCCCGGCGGTCAGTGCGAGGGTTGCGACGGCGCCGGCGAGGGCTCGGACGGCGCGGGGCGTGGTGGTCATCACGAGGTCGGCCCTTCGGTCGAGGTGGGGGTTTCCGCATCGTAACCACGGGCCGACCCGCCGTGCCAGCCGAGTGCCCTGGTGGGCGGGCCTCAGCCGACGCGGACGATCCGCCGGCCGAGCGCGGACGCCGGGTCGATGCCCGGCAGCCACGCGGCACCCTCGAGCGAGGTGCCCTGGGCCCGGACGATCTCTGCCCCCGGCGCCACCTCGGCCAGGACCGACGCGAACGCCCGGCGGATCGCCGCGGACTTGAACATCATCGCGGCCCTCGGCTTCGTCGTCGTCGCCTTCTGGCTGCGCTTCTATCGCGATCCGAACGTCCAGGAGATGGTCGCCATCCACGGCAACGCGGAGGGCGTGTCCAACACCAAGAAGGCGGAGAAGCAGGCCAGCTGGGGCGAGCTGTTCAAGCGCTCGAACACCTGGTTCATGATCCTCGGCGCCTTCGGCATCTTCTACACCATCTGGGTCTACCTGACCTGGCTGCCCGGCTACCTGCAGCAGCAGCTCGGCTTCTCGCTGAGCCAGATGGGCTGGGTCGCCATGCTGCCGTACATGTGCGGCATCGCCGGCGTCCTCTTCGGCGGCTGGCTGTCCAACGAGCTGATCAAGGGCGGCATGAATACGATCCTGGCGCGGAAGATCCCGATCGCCGGCGGCGCCATTCTGGCGGCCGCGGCCGTGATTCCCGCGGCCTTCGTCACCAACGTTCCGCTGGTGATCGCCCTGCTGTCGATCGGCTACTTCGGTGCCCAGGTGCCGATCGGCTGCCTGTGGACGCTGGCGGCGGACGTCGCCCCGTCCAACCAGGTCGCCTCGCTCGGCGCGATCCAGAACTTCGGTGGCTTCATCGGTGCCGCGGTGGCGCCGATCATCACCGGTGCCGTGCTGGCCGCGACCGGCTCGTTCGCCGGCGTGTTCGTGATCGGCGGCATCCTGCTGGTCGTCGGCGCCCTGTCCTACGGGTTGTTCGTCAAGGACCGCTCGCAGCCCGCCTGAGGCGAGCGCGGGCCCGCGACCATCGTGGTGGTGGTCGCGGGCCCGTCTCGCTCCGGCCTCCGTCATCCCGGGTTCGCCCCGGGATCTCTTGAAGACACATCCGAGAAGGAGACGCTGATGTCAGACCTACTCTTCGTCGTCGGCCCGGCCGGCAGCGGGAAGTCCACCGCGAGCAGGCTCATCGCGCAACGGCTCGGTGCGGCCTACGTGGGCAAGGACACCGTCGCGACCGGCTTCACCGAGGCCATCCTCACCCTCGCCGGCACCGACCCGCACGAGCGGGACAACAACCCCTACTACCAGGACCACGTGATGGATCTCGAGTACGAGACCATCCTCCGCGTCGCCACCGACAACCTGATGCTGGGGAGCTCGGTCGTCCTGGATGCCCCGTTCGGCCGCTACCTGCGCCGGGACGCCTTCCTCACCGACGCCGCCGAGCGCCTCGGCTGGGGTGACGACGTCCGCCCGGTGGTGGTGCACGTCCGGGTCGACGGCGACGCCATCCGCGACCGCCTGATCGGACGCGGGCTGGAGCGGGACGCCTGGAAGATCGCCCACTGGGACGAGTTCTGGGCCAAGGCTGGCCGGGTCGAATGCACCTGGCGGGGCGCCGAGCACATCACCCTCGACAACACCGGGGACGCCCCGGACGTCGAGGGCCTCGTCCGGCGGCTGTAGGGCTCGGACCCGTTCGGACGGCCGAACGCTCGCCCGGGCGCCCGGTCCGACAAGGCCCTCCTTGATCAGTTTGGCCCTCCCGTCGACGGGAGGGCCAAACTGATTGGGGAGGGCTCTGGTGCCCGCGCCCGGGTGTCCAAGCCGGGCGGTGCGGGCGGGGCGCGGGTGTGTCCCGGCGTCCGGGGGTCAGCGGGGCAGGCGTCGTTCCAGGCCGTCGAGGATGATCCCCAGGCCCAGGTCGAACTCGGCGGCGAACGAGTAGTCGCCGCCGGCGGTCAGGGCGCCGACCAGTTCGGCCAGGTGCGGGTACTCGGCGGCCGGCAGGGCGACCTCCGCGGCGAAGTCGTTGGCCCCGGTCGCGGAGTCGAAGGGCAGGTTCTGCTCGGTGAGCGCGAAACCGTAGACGTAGGCGTCGATCACCGAGAAGGCGCGGGCCGCCATCGCGATGCCGAATCCGCCGCGGCGCAGGCAGCCGATCACGGCGTCGTGGTGCCGCATCATCGCCGGCCCCGGGTTCGAGCGGGAGTCGATCAGGGTCAGTGCCCACGGGTGCGCGGTCAGCACCTCGCGCACGGACGCCGCTCGCACCGCCATCGCCTGCCGCCAGGGTGCGTCGTCGGGGGGCAGCTCGAACCGCTCGAAGATCCAGTCCGCGAGGCCGTCCAGCAGGGCGGCCTTGTTCGCGACGTGGTGATAGAGCGACATCGCCTCGACGCCCAGTTCCGCCCCGACGTTGCGCATGCTCACCGCGGACAGCCCGCCCCGATCGGCGACGGACGCCGCGGCCGCGATCACCCGCGCCGTGCTGAGCGGCTCTCGCTGTGCCATCGATGCTCCTCATTGCGGCCTTACGGGTCTAAGGCTACAGTGTTCCCGACAGGCTTACGACTGTAAGGGGTAGATCGGTGGAAATGAGGACGGCGCGGGTGGATCGCTACGGCCCGCCGGAGAGCGTGACGATCGTGGCGGCGCCGGTGCCGCGTCCGCGTCCGGGCGAGGTGCTGGTCCGGGTCGCGGCCGCCGGGGTCAGTGCGGGCGATGCCCGAATGCGGGCCGGCCGCTTCCCGCCCGGCTTCGGGCCGTTGGCCCGGTTGGCGATCGGGCTGCGCGGGCCGCGCGTGGGGGTGCTCGGCTCGACGTTCGCGGGGGTGGTCGAGGAACCCGGCGACGGCGTCAACGGGCCGGCGGCCGGAGACCGAGTGGCCGGGATGACGGGCGTCCGGATGGGTTGCCATGCCGAGTTCGTGAGCGTGCCGGCGCACGCCGCGGTGCGGATACCGGCGTCGCTCGGCGATCCGGACGCCGCCGGCGTCCTGTTCGGCGGGACGACGGCGCTGCACTTCTTGCGCGACCGGGCCGGGGTGCGTCCGGGTGCGACCGTGCTGGTCAACGGGGCGTCCGGATCGGTGGGGTCGGCCGCGGTCCAACTCGCCGCGACTCTGGGCGCGACGGTGACCGCCGTGTGCAGCGCGGCCAACCGGGAGCTGGTGGTCCGGCTCGGCGCCGAGCGCTGGATCGACTACGCCACCACTCCCGTCGCGCGGGTGGGCGAGCGGTTCGACGTCGTGTTCGACGCGGTCGGCAATCTGTCCCGGGCCGAGGGCCTGCGCCTGCTGGCCCCCGACGGGGCACTGGTGCTCGCCGTCGCGAGCCTCTTCGAGATGATCCGCGGCGGCCGCCGGGTGTTCGCCGGATCGGCTCCGGAGCGACCCGAGGACGTCGGCCACCTACTCGGCCTGGCGGCGTCCGGACGCCTCGACCCGCTCGCCACGGTGCTGGGCGGGCTGGACGCCCTGCCCGAGGCCTACCGGACGATCGACAGCGGCCGGAAGGTCGGCAACCTGGTGGTGCTGCCCGGTCGGTGAGCCGTCCCCGGCCAGGAAGCCCCCTAACTGTCTCCGCCCTCCCGTCGACGGGAGGGCAGAGATGGTTAGGCAGGGCCTTTCTGGGGGGTGGCGTCCGTCGGTCGTGTCGGATCAGGACGCCGGCGCGGCGGCGTCCAGGGCCAGCAGGCGCCGGACGCCGAGCCGCGCCAGCAACAGGACGAGGATCAGGCCGGTCACCGAGAAGAAGCCGCCGAGGCTGACCCGGTCGGCGAAGAAGAACGCCACGAGTTCCAGGACGACGAATTTGCTGCCGATCATCAGCGCCCAGAGCAGCAGCCCGGCCAACACCTTCGCCACCGGCGTCCGGGCCGCCTTGAACCGGCGCTTGACCCGGTCCTTCGCCCAGACGACGCCCTCCAGGACGAATTTGAGCAGCAACGCGGTGAACAGGGACGTGGTGAACGTCTCGGTGATCACCACCGGCACGTACTCGGCGGCCAGGTTCAGGACGACCACGTAGACGAAGACGTCGATCACGTCCGCCGGACGGACCAGGCGGCCACCCTGGGTTGCCATGGGAACTCCTCGGGGGATCCGGCCCGCCGTCGACGCACGCCGGGTATCCGCTCACGCTATCGCGC